>JBGVLA010000028.1:0-10200 GCA_045124015.1 Eubacteriales bacterium
TTGTGTCGGTTTCGAAGAAAAAAACAGAGACTGAGCTTGCAAAAGCAACAGAATCGCTCAAGATCAATGAACGCGCAAATTCTGAGTTGAAAGCAGAGCTTGCAAAGCTCAAGGAAGAATTGGAAGCGGCTACTGCTGCACTTGCTGCACAGCGCGATTCCGCTGCAAAGCAAAAAAAGAATGCAGATGCACTTGCATCCGAGCTTACAACACTTAAAAATAAGTTTTCCGATAAGAACGCAGAATTGGATGCGTTGAAAAAATCCCTTTCCGATGCAGAGCAGGTCAATGTGGAGCGTTATGCCGCGCTTACCAAGCAAAATGCTCTTGTAGAAAAATATGAAGCAGAGATCCAAGGCTTGAAGGCAGACCTTGGCAATAAGGAAGATGCACTTTCTGCCGCGAGAAATGAACTTTTGAAGGCTACCGAAAAAACTGCCGAGGATAACGGAACAGAAACGATCGTTGCTGAGATCCGTACAAGCGTTGATCAGATGATCGCAACATTCGACGGCAAGCTTTCGACTTTGGATGAGAAATTGACAAATCTCTCTATACAGCCCACGAAGGAAAGCAAAAAAGAAGAAGCTCCTGCAAAAGAAAAGGTATCCTCCGATTTGGATAAAAAGATCGATGCCTTTTTCAGCGATGCAGAATAAGCGGCGATCGCAAAATATGATTTCCCAAAAAGAACTGTTGACTTTTGCATGATTTTATGATAAACTGTATATAATCCATTTTAGAAGGCGAGGCGATTTTCATGGCGGAAAAACCGAATATCAAGACCATTGCGGTCAACCGAAAAGCTCGTCATGATTTTTTCGTCGAGGATACTTATGAAGCAGGTATCGCACTTTTTGGTACGGAGGTCAAAAGTCTTCGTCAAGGGACCGTAAATCTCAAGGACTCTTATTGTTATATCAAAAACGGCGAGATATTTTCTACGGGGATTCATATCAGTCCTTATGAAAAAGGGAATATCTTCAATCGCGATCCGCTTCGTGAACGTAAACTTTTGATGCATAAAAAAGAGATCTTGAAGCTTCATGCTCTTGTTGGTCAGCAGGGTTATACACTTGTACCTCTTTCCCTTTATTTTTCGGGTAAAAACGTCAAGCTTGAGCTTGGTGTTTGCAAGGGTAAAAAACTTTATGATAAACGTGAAGATGCCGCCAAAAAGGCAGAAGCGCGTGATATTGAGCGTTACGAACGCGAACGCAGTAAGTATTGATTTTTTAACCGCAAGGTCTTTTGGATCTTGCGGACCATATGGGCCCGTAAAGGTTTCGACGGGGATTTTGCAGTATGGTAAGCGAGCCGAGATGTGGTAACTCGTTAAACAGCCTCAAACTTAAATATAAACGCTAATAATAGAAAATTGGCTCTCGCTGCCTAATTGCAGCGCGTCGCTCGCAGGATGACCGCGACCTGCGACTCGGCGTCACTTAGCGGTAAATGTGCACAGCCCGTTCGCTTTTGAAGCTGTCATACACAAAAAAGCTACCTGATATATAAGCCTGTTTGTCGGCGTTTATTGACGGGAATTTCAAAAGACAAAATGCGCTCGGAGAAAGCTATATGAATAGATTTTCGGACAGGGGTTCGACTCCCCTCGGGTCCACCAGCAGGCAGTGCCTGCACCCAATTATCGACGGAGTGCAGTGTACTGCCATATTTTATATGTTAGGTATGCGTTTATGCAATAAGCCGCCTTGGTAAGTTGTTTGCTTGGGCGGTATATTTCATTTTGAATATAAAAAGGAAAAATAATGATGAATATTTGGACTCAAATGAGTATTGATTTTGCAAATCAAAGAAATTATTTGGATGAATTATATAAGGTGTATCCGATTTCCCCTAATTTAAGAAGGGAAATCGATCCCAAATTAGAAGTGAATATTCAAAAAGCATTTGTGCAAAAAAATAATGAATCCTTGATTAAAAATTTGTTGAAATTGGATTTGTTTCCAATCAAAGATTCGTACATTGCTTATTTGAGACGCGATTCATCTGCTATTTCAAGAAATCCCCAAACGATAAATCGTATCGCAGGCACGCTTTATGCTATGGGGTATGATGCCATGATTGAGAAATGTACGGAACCCAAAGAAACAAATCGTCAAATTGGGCCTATGTTCAAATATTGGATCGACAAAGGCGTTCTCGGAGCGCCAGTATATACATCAGTAAATGCCTTTTTGAGAAACCCAAAAGAAAATGCGATTTTGAATGTTTCGGATACAGAGATGGCATCTTTTGCAGTTAAATATTTCGGTTATGACAGAGAAAAAGGATTGGATTTTTTGGCTCGTTTTAATGGACAATATGTTGTGGGTGAAGCAAAGTTTTTAACCGATTTCGGAGGACATCAAAATGCCCAATTTGCTGATGCCGTTTCAACAATAAGCGCTCATTTTTATTCCCACTCGTTAGATGCTAAGGTTATTCCGATAGCAATCATGGATGGTGTTTTATATATAAAAGGTTCACATAAAATGTATAGATATTTGGAAAATCATAAAGATCAAATTATACTTTCGAGTTTATTGCTGAGAGAATTTTTATATTCTTTATGAGGAGAAACAATGGAACTAGTTTTTGAAGGAAAAGAAACAAGAGAACAAATTTTGAAAAGAATATCAGAGTATTCGCCGTTAGACATTCAAGCTTTTCACTCCTCTGTTATTCAAGGCGATAATTTTGATATTATGGCTTCTATGTTAAATTATAAAAAAGGGTTTGTTGATTTGGTATATATCGATCCGCCTTATAATACAAATCAAATTTTTGCTCTTACGAAAAATAGAGCCAACACGGTCAGCCGTTGCAAGGATTCCCAAATTGCTTATTCAGATCTTATGAGTGAAGAAGATTTCTTGAAATTTATGTATGAGCGTTTTGTCTTGATGCATGAACTGCTATCCGAAGAAGGAAGTCTCTATGTACATATAGACACGAAAATGGGGCATTATTTTAAGATTATGTTGGACGAAATTTTTGGAATCAAAAATTTCAAGAATGATATTACCCGAATCAAATCTAACCCTAAGAATTTTAGCAGAAAAGCATATGGAAATGAAAAAGATATGATCCTTTTTTATTCTAAAAATGCGCAGAAGAATATTTGGAATGAAGTGAAAATATCTTTGAATAAGGAAGAAATCGAACAGAAGTTTTCCAAAGTTGATGAAAGCGGAAGACATTATACGACGATTCCACTCCATGCTCCCGGAGAAACACTGAATGGAATTACAGGAATGCCTTGGCGTGGCATGATGCCTCCGGAGGGTCGCCATTGGAGAACCGATCCCAGCGAGTTTGACAGAATGGATGCAGAAGGATTGATCGAATGGTCGAAAAACGGAAATCCGAGAATCAAAAAATATGCAGATGAACATAAAGGCAAAAAGGTGCAAGATATTTGGACCTTTAAGGATCCCCAGTATCCTCTATATCCGACACAAAAAAATTTGGATATGTTAAAGTTGATCATTTTGCAATCTTCAAGGGAAGACGGCATTGTTATGGATTGTTTTGCAGGGAGTGGAACAACGCTGATCGCTGCTGCGCTTTCGAATAGGAGATTTATTGGGATGGATTCCTCGGAGGTTGCCATTGATGTGATTCGAAAACGAATGGCTTTGGAAAATATTGCATACGAAGAGGTTCGAATTTGATGAGATTTCGTAAAGGACAGGATATCTTAATAAGAATAAAAAGCACGAGATTTGATCTCGTGCTTTTTTCGTAAGAAGAGCAATATATTATTTACCTGCAACGCTCATATCTTTGATGAGAACATTGGGAGAACCGAAAGCCGTCTTGCCGCCGGGAACACCAAATTTGACTTCATTGGAGAGCGCGGTGATGGATCGGAGAAGCTCAAAAAAGTTTCCTGCAATGGTGAAAGATTTCACAGCATTTGCTTTTTTGCCGTCTTTGATGAGGAAGCCTGCACTTTCGATGGAAAAATCACCTGTAACGGCATTGGCACCTGCGTGAAGACCTTTTACCTCAGTGATATATACACCATTTTCAGCAAGTGCAAAAAGCTCATCTTCGGTGTAAGCACCTGCTTCGATGCAGAACGCATAGGGGCTGATATCAACGGGAGAAGCATAACCGCCTTTGCTTGCGTTGCCTGTGGTTTCCACACCTGCACGCTTTGCTGTTTCGCGGTTATGAAGCAAGGTTTTGAGAACGCCGTTTTCTACGATGTTTTTGCGATATGCCGCAACGCCTTCCGCGTCAAAATAAGACTGGATGGAAAGACCTTCGCGCTTCGGGTCGTCGGAAATGGTAACGATGGAGGAAGCGATCTCGGTATTTTCCTTTCCTGCAAGAAGGGACATACCCATCTGTGCGCTTTTTGCGGAAAATGCAGAGGAGAAAACAGAAAGGATGGAGCGCATCTGCTTACCGTCGATGATGACGTTCATTTTACCCGATTCCACACTGCCTGCACCGATTTTATCGAGTGCTTCGGAAACGGCTTCCTTGGCGATATCTTTAGGGCTCAGACCGTCTTTCATTTCTTTTACGGAATAATTGTTTTCGACCTCGCCATCCTTGGCAACAACGGCAGCCGCCATAACAGCATTCACACCAAAACTGGTTTCAAGGTCAAGACCGTGAGAGTTGCAAAGACGAATGACACAGCCACTGGACATTGCTGCGGAGGATGTACCGTTCTGAACAGTATCGCTTTCTGCATAAACAGCTGCACTGGTTGCGAGCGCAAGCTCTTTGAGTGTTGCGGCATCCTTCGGTACGAAATCGGGAACGTTCGGCTTTTCATAAGATGCCGAACCTGCAAAAATGCCGACAGTGTCTTCCTTTTCGGTGTATTTTGCATTTTCGATGGCGCGTTCCACAAGACTTTCCATTTCGGCTTCTTCCATGAGTTCTGTGGAAGCGTAGCCCATTTTGCCATCCATGACAAGACGGAGACAAAGACCGCCTGTAAGACCCGAGGAGAAATTGCTGATCTCATTATTGAGCGTATCAACGGAGATATCGCTCGAGGACATATAATAAATTTCGTATTCAGTTACACCGAGTTTTTCTGCCGCATTTTGAATTGCGGATTTGAGTGCGTTAAAGTTCATTATTTTCTACCTCCTACCGTGATTTTGGAAACGCGGATGAGGGGCTGACCAACGTCTGTCGGAACACTGCCGCTGGCGCTACCGCACATACCTTGAGCGGTGTCGAGATTTTGTCCGACCATGTCGATATCCTGCAAAATTTGAGAGCCTGTGCCGACAAGCGATGCGCCGCGGACTGCTTCGCAGATCTTGCCGTTACGAACGATATAACCTTCGTTGACGGCAAAGTTGAATGCACCTGTGAGCGGATTGACAGAGCCACCGCCCATAGATTTTGCATAAAGACCGTATTCAATGGAGGAGATGATATCTTCGTTCTTATCGGGACCGTTTGCGATATAGGTGTTGGTCATGCGGGAGGTCGGCTCATAGAGATAGCTTTCTCTTCTGCCGTTACCTGTCATGGGCATACCCATGCGGCGAGAGCCGAGACGGTCGATCATATAATTCTTGAGGATACCATTTTCAATAAGGATATTCTTCTGTGTGGGATGTCCTTCGTCGTCGATATTGACGGAGCCCCATGCATTCGGAATGGTGCCGTCGTCGATAGCGGTAACCTTTTCGTTTGCGATCTTCTGACCGAGCTTGCCGCACATCTGCGATCTGCCTGTGCCAACGGACGTTGCTTCGAGAGAATGTCCGCACGCTTCATGGAAGATGACACCGCCGAAGCCATTTTCGATGGCAACGGTCATCTGACCTGCGGGGCAGTAATCTGCAGTCAGATTGGTGATCGCCTGCTTTGCGGCGGAGACACCGATCTCCTTGGGCGTGAAAAGCTCGAATACTTCAAGTCCCATACCTCTGCCGGGAGATGCGGAGCCGGACTGATTTTCGCCGCCTGCGGAAGCAATGGCATTGACTGCCATACGTGTTCTCATATGACGGTCGGATGTCAACAAGCCTTCGGTGTTGGCGATCTGAATGGTGTGGTCAACGGTGAGAAGATTACCGACGACCTGCGCAATGCGCTCGTCATATTCGGAAGCAGCAGTGCAAGCTTCGCGGAGAAGGGAAATCTTCGTTTTCATTTCCGCTGTGGAGGGAACGATCTTTGCGGGATGAATATTGGGAAATACGCGTTCTGTGAGAACGACGTTTTGCGGTGCGTGCTTATCGTCCATTGCTTCTGCAACGGATCGTGCACATTTGATGAGTCCTTCACGGGAAATATCGGAAGTGGAGCCGTAAACGGTTCTGGTACCGAGGAAAGCGCGGATACCGACACCCGATACGGTGTTATCGGCGATGGTTTCGATCTTGCCGCCCATCAAAACCACTCTGCCGTTTCTGGTAAGCTCGCAATATACTTCAGCAAAGTCCGCACCTGTGGAAACGGCGATGCCGAGAATTTCTTCGAGCAATCTTTTTTCTAACATAAAACCTCCTTTTAGGTATTCGTTTTGTATTTTTCTGTAACAGAAAAACGAAATCTTCCTTCATTTATTATATCGCATAAAAAATTTATGTCAAGTTGTATTCGGAAGAATTTTGAACATCCTCGCTGATATGTGGTATACCGGTATACAGATAAATATGGAAAGATGTCAAATGGATATTGACGAATGCAAAAAGAAGTGTTATAATGATAAAAACAAATATTCAATGAGGCTTTTGGATAAAACCGAAAGCGGAGAAAACTCTGGAGAATCCCGCATGTCGGGTGCCGAAGGTGCAAGGTGAAAACCGAATCTCTCAGGCAAAAGGATAGAGGTATATATGGCAATATCACTTTATTTCTTTTTCAGTTTTCAGAGTTGCTGCTTTGGCGGCAACCTTTTTGTTTCATGATAAATTTTTAACTCTCGGAGGTATGTATTTATGAAAGCAGTTATTTCTGTAACGGGTAAAGACAGCGTTGGTATCGTTGCAAAGGTAAGTGTAAAATGTGCAGAATGCGGAGCGAATATCATCGATATTTCCCAGACTGTATTGGACGATTATTTTGCTATGATCATGATCGCTGAGGTCAGCGCACTTCATATGGAATTTGGAGATTTTGTCGATCATATGACAGCGATCGGCAAGGAATGCGGTCTTCAGATCCACACCATGCATGAAAATATTTTCAATTCCATGCATAAAATCTAAAGGATAGAGGTAATTTCCATGTCTATTGTAACGAGAAACGATATTCTTGAAACCATACATATGATTCAGCACGAAAATCTCGACGTGCGTACCATTACAATGGGTATTTCTCTTTATGATTGCGTTTCTGATGATATTGGCAGACTTTGCGATAATATCTACGATAAGATCACAAAGAAGGCTGAAAATATTGTCAAAGTCGGAGACGGAATCGGTAAAAAATACGGTATTCCGATCGTCAACAAGCGCGTTTCGGTAACACCGGTCTCCTTGATCGGCGGCAAGGCTACGAGCGAGGATTACGTAAAGATCGCAAAAACGCTTGATCGCGCTGCAAAGGAACTCGGAATCAACTTCATCGGCGGTTATTCTGCACTTGTGCAGAAGGGAACTTCTAAAGGCGCGGAAGCGTTGATCCAATCGATTCCGCAGGCGCTTACGGAAACGGATTTCCTTTGTTCTTCCTTGAACGTGGCTTCCACCAAGGCAGGCATCAATATGGATGCGATCTATATGGCAGGTAAAGTTATTAAAGATCTTGCCTTTTTGACGAAGGACAGAAACTCTATCGGCTGCGCAAAATTTGTTGTTTTTGCCAATGCTCCTGAAGATAACCCCTTTATGGCAGGTGCTTTCCATGGCATGGGTGAGCCTGAATGTGTCATCAACGTCGGTGTATCGGGTCCCGGTGTCGTAGCGGCGGCGATCAAACGCGCAGGAAACTGTGATTTCGGTGAGCTTGCCAATATCATCAAAAAGATGGCGTATAAGATCACGAGCGTTGGTCAGCTTGTTGCAACCGATGCCGCAAAAGAACTCGACGTTCCGTTTGGTATCGTAGACCTTTCTCTTGCACCGACACCTGCAGTTGGCGATAGCGTTGCCAGAATCCTTGAAAACATGGGCTTGGAACGTTGCGGCACGCATGGAACCACAGCTGCTCTTGCAATGTTGAACGATGCTGTTAAAAAGGGCGGCGTAATGGCAAGCTCTTCTGTTGGCGGACTTTCGGGTGCCTTTATCCCCGTTTCGGAAGATGAAGGCATGATAGAAGCCGTCAAGGTCGGAGCACTTCATTTGAATAAACTCGAAGCCATGACCGCAGTTTGCTCGGTTGGTTTGGATATGATTGCGATCCCCGGCGATACTCCTGTGGAAACGATCTGCGGCATCATTGCAGATGAAATTGCCATTGGCGTTGTCAATACCAAAACAACAGCCGCTCGCCTTATCCCTGCATACGGTAAGGTCGTCGGAGATTATATCGATTTCGGCGGACTTCTCGGTTCTGCACCTATTATGGAGGTCAGCCCGTTCTCTTCTGCAGATTTCATTCTTCGCGGCGGACATATTCCTGCTCCGATGCATAGTCTTAAAAATTAAATCGGTTTTATATTTGGATGAAAAAAGCGTTCGCTATGGACGCTTTTTTCTTTTCCTTTACGAAATCTCTTGACAAAAACAATAGACGGGTGTAGAATGAAATTGAAATATCAAAAAAGTGGAGGTATGGTGATGGTACGTTTACCGGATGCGGAATTTGAAGTGATGCAGGCAGTTTGGGCTTGTGGTTCTGTTTCTGTTCCTACTCTTGTGCTTTCTGAAAAATTGAATCGAGATTGGAAGGCGCAGACGATCTTAACGCTTTTGGCTCGTTTGGAAACCAAGGACTTTGTTTCCAGTAAGAAAGTGGGGAAGGAACGTATTTGGACAGCAAATATTTCAGAGGATGAATACTTAAGTTTTGAAGCTAAAAACATCGTGGAAAGAATGTATCACGGTTCGGTTTCGGGCCTTGTCAATGCATTTTATGAAGGAGAACCGTTATCGAAAGAGGATGCTTCTGCTTTGATCGCATGGATCGACGGCAAGACGGCGAAAGAGGAGAAAACATGAGCATTGCTTTGCTTATTGGGCTGACATTGCTTCTGATCATCTATCTTTTGCTCAATCGCTTTTTGGGAAAATATATTTCGGCAAATGCGAGATATATTTCCGGGCTGATATTGTTGATTGCATTTTTGCTCCCCCATAAGCTTTCGCTCGTTGTGCTTCCGATGCCAAATTGGATGGGGAGTGCTGAAATTCGCAGAGAGTTTGTTTCTGTTGGTCTGTCCAAGGATGAAGAATCGCTTATCGTTTTAGAAAAGGATACCGAAACGACACGCGAGCAGAAAAAAGACCTTAGCAAGCTTTCTTTGCACTTTTTTATCTGCGGAATTTATCTTATAGGTGTCTTTTACAAGCTGTTATCGGTATTAAGAAAGCATATTGCTTTGCGAAAGACCATTGATCGCGCACTCGTTGAACCGTCTGAGGAGCTTTCTTGGCAATTTGATATGCTTTGCGGAAAAATGGAATTCCGAAGAAAGCCCCAGCTCCTTGTTTGCCGTTCGTCGGTGGCAATGACACTTGGTGCGCCGTTTACGTTTGGAATCTTCAAGCGCAAGGTCGTCTTACCGTCAGATGTTTACGGAGAAGATGCGGAAATGCTGATTGCGCATGAACTGTATCATTGTAAACGATACGATACATTGTTCCGTTTGGCGTTGATGCTGGTCTCGGTTTTGTATTGGTTTTATTTGCCGATCATCCCGTTTGTCCGTTCGCTTTATTCAGTATGCGAAGAATCCTGTGATGCCAGTATGACGGAAAATCAAAACAACGCGTATCGCGCCGCATACGGCAAGCTTCTCGTGCGTTATGCATCTAAAAATATGCCTTTGCCGGTCTCCTTCAGCTGTGGAGGAAAGAAGCTGAAAAAACGAATTGAAACGCTTTTTTCGAAAAAAAGACGACAAGAGGGTTATGCGTTGATCTGCTTGACTGCCTATTTGTGCGTCATGCTTATGGGAACCAGTTTTTCGGCGCCACATCAAAAGACCGTGCTTTATCAAGGAGAAGATTATTTTGAACATGCCGATATGTCCCATTCAAAAGACGGTATTCGCATGATGGAGAATGAGCTTTTCCATGCTTTTTCTCAGCTATCCAATGT
>JBGVLA010000029.1:0-2303 GCA_045124015.1 Eubacteriales bacterium
GAGAGAGAGAAGCTCGGCATGGAAATGCCTATGACCGAGGATACCTCGGGAGCAATAAAGGTAGGCATTGAAGCTATGAAAAAGCTGATTGCACAGGATTTGGCACATTCGGCAACATCGAAAAAGACCGAAGAATAATCAATAACCCAATTAAGCAAAGTCTAATAATAAATTGATCAGAGGTCGAAATCCTGCGGATTTCCCCATTTGAATGGTCTTTTTCTACTGCCGTTTGCTTGACTCTCGCTGTATCTTTATACAGCTTCGGCAGCAAACGACACTTCTTGCTCGAATCTGCCAAATCCCCTCATCATCGGCAAATTTGGTACATTCGGCAACATCGAAAAATTCGTAAGGAAAAAACATATGGACAACGTGTTAATTATAGGAATTGCAGGTGGCTCTGGAAGCGGTAAGACCACTTTGGCTAAAAACATATGTGAGCACTTTGCAGACCGTATCAGCGTGCTTCGTCACGACGACTACTACAAATGTCAGGACCACATGACTATGGAGGAGCGCGTAAAGACCAACTACGACCACCCCCATGCCTTTGACACCGATCTGCTTATATATCATATTGACGAGCTTAGGGCAGGTCGTGATATCTGCTCTCCCACCTACGATTATTCTAATCACACAAGGTCAAGTGAAGTAAGACCTGTTATGGCCAACAAGGTCGTTGTGCTTGAGGGTATTCTTATTCTTGAGAACCCTGCTCTACGCGATCGACTTGATATGAAGATCTTCGTGGATACCGATGCGGACGTTAGAATTCTCCGTCGACTCACGCGTGACGTTAAGGAGAGAGGCAGAAATCTCGACTCGGTTGTAAATCAGTACCTTTCTACTGTAAAGCCCATGCACGAGGCATTTGTTGAGCCCAGCAAGAGATATGCCGACATCATCGTTCCTATCGGTGGTGAAAATATGGTCGCTTGTCAGATGATTATTGATAGGATTGAAAAGCACCTGAAGTAATAGGCTCCCTCTCGAGGGAGCTGTCGAGCTTTGCGAGACTGAGGGAGTTACTCCTTCCACCGCTATCGAGAACCCCCAAAACTCATTTCATTCGTTTCGGGGAACCCCGTGCGGTCCCCCTACCTCAAGTGGGAGGCTGATGGTCGCATGTCAGATGATTATTGATAGGATTGAAAAGCATCTTAAATAAATGCATAAGAAAAAGAGAGAATGTCAGGTTAAGCACCTTTCATTCCCTCTTTTTATTATGTAAATTATTATCTTCTCAGTGACTCAACGTTTGAAACAAACGAAATGCCAATGATACCGCACAAAATAGCAGCTACAGGATTAAACTCA
This sequence comes from Eubacteriales bacterium, assembly GCA_045124015.1. Classification (GTDB taxonomy): domain Bacteria; phylum Bacillota; class Clostridia; order Oscillospirales; family CAG-272; genus QALR01. The sequence continues at coordinate 1,321 of JBGVLA010000029.1, forward strand.
AAGCTGCCGCTGCCCGAGAACATTGTGCTTACAAGAGCGATAATAACCGCAAGATCGAGAAGAATACAAACAAAGCCGAATATTCCCCATCCTGTGCCGAGATGTAAGCCCTTAAAGAGAAGACCGGCTACACCGACCGCAAGTGCGATAAGACCGATGATAAATACAATCGCCGCGCCAAGACCTTCCCAGCCACCGCCTGATGCATTTATCCTGTCAGCCTCAAGCTTGCCGTAAATCGCAAGCGCGCCACCCGCAAGAGTATAAAGAATGTAGCAAATCAGTGAAAAAATACCGCGTCTCATAGTTTTTACTCCTTTTTATTTTAGTATATCATATGTGTCAATGGGGATTCAAGAGTTTTTTGGAACTTTTTTCACAATTTTATTGAACATATGTCTATATACGAAGCCTGTTTTTGCCATTTTGGTGAAAATGGGCTGTTTTTTTGTACAGTTTGTATATTTGCACCACAAAAAATGGGGTTTTTGAAATGATTTTTTTGGAAGGGTACTATACTTACAAACCGAAAAAAACCTGCTACAATAGTCCCATAAGTACAAAGCAGGCATGGAGACAAAAAATGGCAAACAGACGATTATTTTCAAAAAGCATACTTTACAGCGACAATTTTTCTACCCTCACCCCTAACGCGGCAAAGCTATACATATACATGATGCTGGAGGCTGACGACGACGGCTTTATCGGTCACATGCGGCAGATAATCAAGATGGCAGAGGTGGAAAACGTGGCACTTGATATGCTGATAGACTGTGGCTTTGTCATCAGGTTTAAATCCGGGGTGTGCGTCATAACCCATTGGCACATCCACAACCTTGTTAACCGAAGCGGCTACACCCCCACGGACTTTGTGGCAGAAAAATCGCTTGTCTACCTTAATGAAGAACACGCATATGCGTTAAGATAATTTTAGCAACTCAGATTCCCTTTCAAATAGAAAAAACGGCAGTAATCCTGCCGTG
>JBGVLA010000030.1:0-29084 GCA_045124015.1 Eubacteriales bacterium
CCTAAATTTGCGCCCTTCCATCAAGCTTTTCTATGCCGTGTTGGCGCAAATTCCGGCAAGCCAAGGCTTGCGTAGGTTCGATCTCTTTCGTCACAAAACAAAACAAACGGGTAGCACGTTGTGCTACCCGTTTGTTTTGGCTGCGGCACTAGGATTCGAACCTAGGTAATGACGGAGTCAGAGTCCGTTGCCTTACCGCTTGGCGATGCCGCATTTTATATAACGTTTGCATCCCATGTCGAATGTCAAACTCGATCGGGAACGCATACTATTCTAACAGATATCTCTCGATTTGTCAAGATATTTTTTGGAATTTTCTATATTTTTTTATTTTTCTCTTCAGAGGTGGCAAAATTGGTTAAAATGCTTTCTTTTTTTACAAAAAACGACACCGTCATCGTCAGTAAGCTTTGCTGCTCCGCAGAAAGACGTCTGCGACTCGAAGCCTTTGGTATTTTCGAAGGTGCGAGCCTTTCTGTTTTATATTCGGATCACAGCAAGATGATCGTGAAGATCGGAGAAACGCGGCTCGCCATATCCAAAGCGATCGCAGACGAGATATCGGTCTTCAAAAAAGTGGGCGATGTCCAGCCGAAAACATCATCTCACAGTTGACTTTCGTATATCCAAGCCAAGGAAAACGGCGAAACGGATTGAATGCAAATTCCAAGGAAACAAAAATAACGGATATTATCATATTTTTTCGCGTGCTCGTATATCATAAAGATAAGATCAAGAAACACGGAGCATCGCCATATCTATGAAAAATCCGTTTACCATTGCCCTTCTTGGAAATCCCAACAGCGGAAAAACCACTTTATTCAATCTGCTGACCAAAAGCGGAGAGCCCGTCGGCAATCGCGCCGGCGTAACGTTTTCCGCAAAAAAGGAGCCCATCTGCAGATTCACCGATCACAAAAATATCGTTTTGATGGATCTTCCGGGAATCTATTCGCTTTCCGTTTGCTCAAATGAAGAAAAAGCCGCGCTGAATGCGCTTAAAAATGAAAAAATACACGTTTTGCTCAATATCATAGATGCAACGAATCTGGAACGAGGACTTTTTCTTACACTTTCCCTTCTTCGGCTTGGCATCCCGATCGTTGTCGCACTCAGCATGATGGATGAAGCCGAGCGCGAAGGGATACATATTGATATTCCCAAGCTTTCAAATTTGCTTGGGATCCATATTTTTCCCATATCCGCCATCCAAAAAACAGGGATCCGCGAGCTTATCGAGGGATGTTTGCAGACAAAAGATATTCCCTCGCCGATATTCTTTGCCGATCGAACACAAGCCGCCGAGATCATTCGGGAGATCCTTGCCAAAGCGCTCAAGCGTACATCGAAAAATGCTCGTTTCGAGCGCTTCGATGCTTTCATATGCCGACCGATCGTCGGGATCCCGCTCTTTTTTGTGATGATGTCTCTCGTTTTTTTCCTGACCTTTTCCTCTCTTGGCGGATGGCTTTCCGAGGGCTTGGAAAAGATATTCCTCATGCTTTCCGATATGGGAAAGCTGGCGCTCACTCACGCAGGTGTTTCTGAATGGCTTTGTCTGTTTTTGACAGACGGCATCTGGATGGGAGTGGCATCCGTCTTGGCTTTCATTCCGCAAACTGCCATTCTCTTTTTGTTGCTTGCTATGCTTGAGGACTCCGGTTATCTTGCTCGTGCGGTATTCGTTATGGACAACGGTATGCGCCGTATCGGCGTTTCCGGAAAAGCCATCATTCCCATGATCATCGGATTCGGTTGTACGGTTCCTGCCGTCATGGCAACGACAACGCTGGAAGAACATGAAAAAAAGCGTACGATCGCCTCTTTGCCGTTCATCCCTTGTAACGCACGACTCCCCATTATTTTGTTCATTGCTTCTTCTTTTTTTGAGCATCATCAAGCATGGATCTGTATTTTGCTATATTTTCTCTGCATTTTGGCAACCATTCTGTCAGCACTTCTCTTTCAAAAGCAGAAGGAAGAAGTCCCTCCCATACTCATGGAACTTCCCAAATATCGTTTTCCGCGCCCCGTTAGTCTTTTGAGAGAGGTAAAAAACAAGCTAAAGGATTTTTTCGTGCGTGCGGCAACGGTCGTTTTTCTCTCCTGTGTGATCGTGGATCTGCTTGCCTTGCTGACACCGGACCTCACCCCGATCGCAAAAGGAGAAATAAGCATTCTCGCCCTTCTCGGAGAAAAGATCGCACCCCTTTTTTCGTTTCTCGGCTTCGGAGACGGCAGGATCGCAATGGCTCTTGCCGCAGGATTTTTTGCAAAGGAATCCATCGTTTCCACGATACAGATCTTGATCCCCGAGGGACTCTCTGCCGTCATATCTCCCGCCGGCGCTTTTTCGCTTACGCTGTTTTCCCTTTTGTATACCCCCTGCGCCGCGACCCTTGCCGCCATAAGGCGAGAGCTCGACACGAAAAATGCGCTATATATCCTTTTGAGGACATTTCTTTTTGCGGCTGCCTTTTCTTATATTTTCTATACAGCCGCCCGACTTTTGTCAAAATAGCCAAATTTTTGGTTGTTTTTTGACATCAAGAGTGCAACTTCGCATAAAAAGATTCAATTTTTTTCATTTTTTTGCTTGACTTTTTCCAAAATCATGGTATACTATACATAGTTTTTTCAGAAAGTAAAAACTATGACAGCACTATAATTTTTGAAAGTTGTGATCCCGTGAGTTCCGAAATCGAAACACTGCTTGAAAACGTAAAGAATGGCAAACCGCTTTCTTTTGAATCTATTTATCAGCTCTATATCCCCCTCATTGAAAGCACCGCGCATTCCTTTTGTAAGCGTTTTTCTCTTGCAGATGCGGAGGCAGACGACCTCAAGCAGGAAGCGGCAATCGCGCTCTATAACGCCGTACTTGCTTATGAACCCACGAAGAACGTAACCTTCGGTATGTATGCCAAGGTTTGTATTCGAAACAGGATCATCTCTTATATCCGTTGTTTTCATGAGAACCATGCTCCCGAATCTTTGGATGACCTCGAAAACAATTTCGAGGAGATCAGTTTTGATACGCCGGAGCAGCTTATCATCAATAAAGAATCCCTTTGCAATCTGAATCGCAGAATTGACGGAACACTCACGGATTTCGAAAAATCCGTATTTGAACTTTACGTTGGCAATATGTCTTACTCGGACATGGCAAGGACTCTGTCAAAGCCCACAAAATCGATTGACAACGCTATTCACAGAATCAAAGCAAAGTTGCGGAAGCTTTTATGATTTTTATCCACGTTATATTTCCCTTTCGGGATCTATATAAATAAGCAAATTTAATCCGTTAAGTTTGTTTTGATATGCCCAAATAGCTTAAAGAAAGAGCGTTGTTTTCAAAGGTGTCGGTCGGAATCCGGCTTAGGGCGTAAATCTTTTAACCAATTTTTCAAAGCGAGGTAACACAAATGTACGAGGACAAGACATTAAAATGCAAAGATTGCGGTAACGAATTCGTTTTCACAGCCGGTGAACAGGAATTCTATGCAGAAAAAGGCTTCCAGAACGAGCCCCAGAGATGCAAATCCTGCCGTGATGCAAGAAAGAACGCTACAAAGCCCGCAAGAGAACTCTTCACTACTACATGCGCTAACTGCGGTAAAGAAGCAAAAGTTCCCTTCCAGCCCAACAGCGACAGACCCGTATACTGCAGCGATTGCTATGCAGCTATGAAACAGCAGTAATAAACAGTAATATAGTATTCTATTTCCCCTTTCGGCAAAGCCGAAAGGGGTTTGTTTTTCTTCCCCACTTGACAAACGGGAAAAGGTGCGGTATCATAATATCAAAACATTTCAAAGAAGCGGGCAACGCCCGCCGCAAATTGCTGCCCATCCAAGCTTCAGCATCTTCAAGCATAGCGAAACGGCGAGGTCAATTTGCGAATTTACTATGGTACAAAAAGGAGACACCATGGAACAAAAACGATTCACCAAAAACGACGATTCCTTCATCTGCAAAAACTGCGGATTTGAAGTAAAGCCTCTCGGCTATAGCTCCCGCAACCATTGCCCCAAATGCCTTTGTTCGCTTCATGTGGATATCAACCCCGGAGACCGCGCAAATACTTGCGGCGGGATCCTGCGCCCCATCCGCGTGGAACCCGATCCCAAAAAAGGATATATCATCATCCATAAATGCGATAAATGCGGCGAGATCCGACGCAATCGCGCAGCAAACGAAGCCAAGGTCCAGCCGGACGACATCAATCTCCTTATCAAATTAACCTCGGGCAATATGTAAATACGAAAAAAGCGCTTTTGAAACATCAAAAGCGCTTTTATTATGCAAACGATCAGTTTTCGGTTTTCTTAAGCTCTGCGAGACATTTATCACAGATGATTCTGCCCTTAAAGAGAGAAGCATTATCCATACTGCCGCAGAATATACAAGCAGGTTCATATTTTTTGAGAACGATCGTATCTTCGTTGACGAAGATCTCAACGGCATCACGGCTTGCAAGAGAAAGATTTTTTCGAATCTCGATGGGCAAGACGATTCTTCCGAGTTCATCGATTCTTCTGACGATTCCTGTAGATTTCATGATATATAATCCTCCTAAAAAATTTCCTGTATTATCCTTTTTTTACAGTATAACACAGGATGCTAATTTTGTCAATATTTGTAAGAGATTTTTTAGCAAAAAAAAGAAAAACCGACGCGCAAGCTGTTGATGCGTGTCGGTTTTTGTACGATGGTTCAATGCAGATCGCGTCTGCCATCCAAGGCGCGGAGCAAGGTAACTTCATCTGCATATTCAAGATCGGCACCAACGGGAACACCATATGCAAGCCTCGTTACACGGACACCGAGAGGCGTGATGAGTTTCGAAAGATACATCGCCGTCGTTTCGCCCTCGATATTGGGGTTCGTAGCAATGATGATCTCTTTGATCTCCCCTTTTGCGATACGGGCAAGAAGCTCCTTGATGCGAAGATCCGCGGGCGTGATACCGTCCATGGGAGAGATCGCGCCGCCAAGAACGTGATACGTTCCGTGATACTCCTTCACCTTTTCGAGCGCCATGACCGTTTTGGCATCCTCAACGACACAAACAAGAGAAGGATCTCTCTTGACATCGGAGCAGATGGAGCAGATCGGCGCATCGCTGAGATTTCCGCAAACCTCACATTCGCAGATATTCTTTTTTGCGGCAATGATCGCGTTTGCAAATTGCGTCGCTTCCTCCTCCGTCATATCAAGGACAGAAAAGGCATAGCGAACGGCGGTCTTCTGTCCTACGCCCGAAAGACGGCAAAACTGCTCGATCAGCTGCTGAAGAGGAAGAATATAATCCGTCATAGATGCTTAAAAAAGACCGGGGAAGCCGCCCATACCACCCATACCGGGCATACCTGCGGTGATCTTATCCATTTCACGTTGTGCAGTCTCTTCTACGCGCTTGATCGCTTCGTTGATACCTGCTGTGAGGATATCGGAAAGGGTCTCAACATCGTCGGGATCCACGATCTCGGGTGCGATCTCAAGTCCGACGATCTCTTTTTTGCCATTGATCTTGATCTTAACGGCGCCGCCACCTGCGGAAATTTCATATTCGCGTTCTTCAAGCTCTGCCTGAAGATTTGCCATGTCCTCCTGCATTTTCTGCGCCTGCTTGAGCATAGCGTTCATGGAGGGACCCTGCGGTACTCTTGCCTTCATAGTTAAGTCTCCTTTTTATTTATGATTTATGATATAAATTTTTTAATCTTCGGTCGTGATGGTTTCATCCATTTCAAGCAGATCGTCGATCGGTTCACGAATACCGCCGATATCCTCCTGAACGGAGCCAATGACATCGCTCATCAGATACGACTTCCCTGCAACGGCGTTTACGGCGTTTGCAATCGTTTTCTTGCGGTCATCTGTCAAAAGTGTGAGCGCGAATTTGCTTTCGAAGGAAAGATAGAATTTGCCGTCTGAACCCTCATAAGCATATGCGGTCTGCAAAAACGGTGCAAAAAGCCCTTCCGTCGGCGTAAGCTTTCTTACGACCTCCTGCCATTTTTTGAAGCCCTTCAGCGTTCTTCCTCCACCGAGCGAAGCCGATGATTTAGGCTTTTCAGGGGAAGTCTTCTCCGACACGGTCGGCGCTTCCTTTCTTTCAAAAGGCGCTTTGGGCATCGGTGCTTCCATGGTCGTGTGCGATACAGGGGTGGGATCTGCTTGTTCTTTTATATTGGGAGTCGATTCCGCCACCCGAACAGGGGCTGCAAAATTTCCCGTTGCAAGCTTATCCTCAAGAGCGGAAATTCGCGCAAGAAGCGCGGCATTGCCATCCGAGAGCGATGCATCGCAGGCACGGATGAGAGCCATTTCCGCATACAGTCTGGCATTGGCAGGACTTCTTTGCATATCGGTTTCTGCCGACATGAACACCTCAAGCAGATACAAGATCCCGGGAAGCGTAAATTTCTCCGCGGCTGTCTTCAAAAGCTCATCGCGCACGCCTGCCATACGCGTGCTGAGCGCGATCATCATATCGCGGCAAAAGGCGATCCATTCACGCCAGAAAACAGCAATATCGCGCGAGGACATATAGATCTCTTCGATCACGGCAAGCGCCGCTGATGCATCGCGGGATGCGACAGCATCCGCGATCGCGCAAAGAAGCGTTCTCGAAGCCGCACCGAGAAGCCGTTCGGCTTTTTCTACGGTGATCGTTTCGCCATCGCCTGCGCAATATTCAAGCATATTGAGAGAATCTCGCATACCGCCTTGAGAAAGGCGCGCGATAAGCTCCAGCGCTTCTCTTTCGGCATGAAGCCCCTCTCCCTTGCAGACCGTTTCGAGACGTCCGACGATCGCATCCATCGAAACGCGATGAAAATCAAATCGCTGACAGCGGGAAAGAACGGTTGCGGGAATCTTATGAAGCTCGGTCGTTGCCAAAATGAAGATGACATGCTCCGGCGGTTCTTCGAGTGTTTTGAGAAGTGCATTGAATGCGGAAATCGAAAGCATATGCACCTCGTCAATGATATAAACGCGATATTTAAGATCGGCAGGGGTATAGACCACGCCCTCTCGAAGCTCACGGATGTTATCGACGCCATTGTTGCTCGCCGCGTCCATTTCGACAACGTCTGTTGCCGTTCCCGCTTCGATGGAAAGGCACGCCTTACATTTGCCGCAAGGGCTGCCGTTTACGGGAGAAAGACAGTTCGCTGCCTTGGCGATGATCTTCGCACAAGTCGTTTTACCCGTTCCGCGCGGTCCGCAAAAAAGATAAGCGTGGGATATCTTTCCATGCTCGACCTCGCTCGTAAGGATAGAGGTAACGTGCTCCTGTCCGACCACGTCGGCAAAATCCGACGGGCGCCACTTGCGATATAATGCTTGATACATGAATACACACCCTCCCTACGACGAAATCAAAGCTAATTTTGATACAAAAACAGCGAGACACAAAATCAGACCATACACCCCAAAGTCGATATGACCTTCCATGCGCTACCGTATGTCTTACTCAGGGCAGGCAACCTCGTGGCACATCAGTTAAACTGCTTAATGCTGCTCGGTTCCCCGTCTGACATGGTTCACAGCCACCAATTGCACGAGACCCACCCCTCATCGCAAGGGAAATACGGCGCAGACCACACAAAATCATACCTCAGATGAGGAAACCACCCCTGCTGTAGCGGATTGCAGGTGCAGGGCACCGCTAACTCCCCGGCTGGTATGGCCTGATTTCATATCTCGCTTTTTTTATCATACCATATTTTTTTATCGATTGCAATAGTTTTTTGAAATTTTTATGATTTTACCAAGAAAAGAATTTCGTTCACCGTTTTTTAACGAGTTTCGCATTGACACCATACCATATCTTGTGATATAATAATGTTATTATAATATATTTTCGAAATCTTTCGAAAAAATCCGAAAAGAAGAAGGAAAAAGCCAAAATGAACCTCAAAAAAGCAGTTTCTTTTATCCTCGCAACAGCGATGAGCGCGATGCTTCTCACCTCTTGCGGAGAAGAATCCGACGTTCCCGAGGGAATGCAACTTGTTGAAAACGAATTCGTGAATTATGAATTCTACGTTCCAACCGATTGGACACCCGACACTTCTATCGACGGTTTTCTTTCTGCAAAAGCAAACGACAACAGCAACGTTTCCGTGCAGACCATGACTTGGAGCAATCAGTTCGGCTCTCTTGACGCATACTTCCGCGAAGATTATTTCAAAAAGCTCGAATCCACGTTCAAGGATATCACGCTTCTTGAAGAAGAATGCAGCATCGAAAATCAGACGGTCGGCGTTCAGAAAAATCCTGCGGCAAAATACGTATATACCATCGGAAGCGACAACGCGACCTACAAGATCATGCAATATTTCTCCTATAACGCAGGCTATATCTACATCATTACCTATACAGGTAAGATCAGCGACACCGTAAACGGAGAAGAAAAAGAAGTCAAATACTTCGAAGAGCATCTCGAGGAAGTTTCCTCCATTATCGATAATTTCGTATTTTAAGTTGCAAAACGGTTTATCTTATTATTGAAAGAAGCTTTGTTTATATGACAGAATTTTATCTTGACAACAGCGCGACGACTCCCCTTTCGGAATCGGCGCGCAAAAAAATGCAGGACGTGATGGAAAACACATACGGAAATCCTTCCTCCCTGCATACACTCGGACTCCGCGCGGAAAAGACGATGAATGAAGCGAGAATGCAGATTCTCTCTGCTCTCTGCCCCGCACGCACAAGAGTCCGCCCGAAAGCGGAAAATCTGATCTTCACCGCTTCGGGCACAGAAGCCAACAATCTGGCTCTCATCGGCGGTGCGACCGCAAAAGCCAGAAACCGCGGCAAAAAGATCATCGTCGGCGAGACTGAGCATCCCTCCGTGATCGAAACGGCGAAGCATCTTGAGACACTCGGGTTCCGCGTCGTTTATATTCCCTCTCCGAAAGGCGTTTGGGATATGGATGCTTACCGCGCCGCACTTTCCGAGGATACCATTCTCGTTTCTGCGATGCTCGTCAATAACGAGACGGGTGCTGTGAATGACATCGCAGGCATTGCCAAGGAAGCAAGAGCCAAAAATCCAGACGTACTCGTGCATTGTGATGCGGTTCAGGGCTTTTTGAAGGTGCCGACGCTTCCGATCCCTCACGCGGACATGGTTACGATCAGTGCGCATAAGATCGGCGGTCCGAAAGGCGTCGGTGCGCTTTACGTCAACGATCGCGTGCTCAAAACAAAAGCGCTCGTTCCCGTCGTATATGGCGGCGGTCAAGAAAAGGGCTTGCGTTCAGGCACGGAAAACGTTATCGGCATTGCCGGCTTTGGCGCGGCGGCAGAAAGCAGTGCAAAAGCCTTCGGTGCGCACTATGAAAGCTTCAAAGCGCTCCGAGCGAAGCTTGAAACCGCACTCTCGGATTTTCCCGAAAATACCGTTCGTATCAACACTCCTGCCTCGGCAGAGATCGCGCCTCATATCGTGAGCCTTACGGCGTTTAAGCTCAGAAGCGAAACGCTTTTGCATAGTCTTTCCGCTTCCGGCGTTTACGTTTCCAGCGGTTCGGCTTGCTCCTCAAACGGCGGTCATTCCGGATATGTTCTGAGATCCTTCGGTCTTCCCGAGGGCGAAGCGGATTCCACCATCCGCATCTCCTTTGGCGACGACACCACGGAGGAAGCCATCGATGCGCTTATCGCGGCACTTCGAGAAAGCATCACGCGCCTTGCACACAAAGGCAGATAAAACGAGGTAACGATATGAATACAGAAATCATCACAAAAAGCACCGTTGAAACGGAAAACGCGGGCGCGGATTTCGCCAAAACACTCCGCAGAGGCGATTTTGTCGCCATGTTCGGCGATCTTGGTGCCGGAAAGACAGCCTTTGTCCGCGGTGCTATGAAGACCCTCGGCGAGCATGCGCGTGTGCAAAGTCCGACGTATACCATCGTCAACGAATATCCCGCCGAGATCCCCGTTTATCATTTCGATATGTATCGCATCGATGACGAGGATTCTCTCTATTCCATCGGATATTATGATTATCTCGAAGGAGGCGGCATCTGCTTTGCCGAATGGTGCGAAAAGATCGAGCCGTATCTTCCCGAGACCTATTATACCGTAACCATCCGCAAATGTGCGGATGACACCAACCAAAGAATCATCACCATCACAGAAGAAAAACGCTGAAAGGAGTTCTGATCCCCATGAAAATTTTAGCAATCGACACCTCGGCCGTCGTTGCATCCTGCGCGCTTTGCGAGGATGAAACACCCATCGCCGTTTATTCCCAAAAAGCAGGACTCAACCACAGCCAGACCATGCTTCCCATGGTCAAAAATCTGATGGATAATACGAGCACATCCATTGACGACATCGATATGCTCGCCGTTTCTGCCGGTCCCGGCTCTTTTACGGGAATACGCATCGGCATCGCCACCATCAAAGGGCTTGCTTTCGGTAAAAGCAAGATCTGCATCGGCGTTTCCACGCTTGAAGCGATGGCGAGAACCATCGGCACATTTGCCACGGATGCCGTCATCTGTCCCGTCATGGACGCACGCAGAAATCAGCTCTATAACGCCATCTTTGAGATCCACGGAGACAAGTTGATACGCCTCACCGAGGATAGACTCATTGACGCTCACGAGCTTGCGCGCGAGCTGGATGCCATGGACAAGCCCGTTTATTTCGTGGGCGACGGCTACGATCTCATTTCTAAAATGAATCTTCCCTTCCAGCGTCAGACGCCGCCTGCTTATCGTTGGCAGAATGCGTACGGCGTGGCACAAACCGCGCGTGCCATGTTTGAAAACGCAGAGGACAAATCCATCTTTACAGATAAGCTTCTCCGCCCAGAATATCTGCGCGCACCGCAAGCGGAGAGAGAAGCTGCCGAACGCGAAGCGGCAAGCGGGCAACGCCCGCAGGAAATTGCTCGCCGATCCTAATCCTCTGCACCGCCATGCGTAGCAAAACGGCGAGGTCAAATTGAGCAGTTTTTCAGAAAAAAATTGGGGCAACGCCCGCAGGAAAATGCTCGCCGATCCTAACCACCTGCACCGCCATACGTAGCAAAACGGCGAGGTCAAGTTGAGCAGTTTTTCAGAAAAAAATTAGGGCAACGCCCGCAGGAAATTGCTCGCCTATCCTAACCTCTGCATCGCCATGCGCAGCAAAACGGCGAGGTCAAGTTGAGCAGTTTTTCAGAAAAAAATTAGGGCAACGCCCAACAAAATACAAAACAAAAAGGAGAATTTTATGTCTAAAATCATCGCAATCGCATCTGACCACGCAGGTCCCGATTACAAAAAGAGACTCATTGAGTATCTCACGGAAAAGGGCTACACCTGCCTCAACATGGGAACCGATACGGAATACTCCGTTGACTATCCCATCTACGCCGATAAGGTCTGCAAAAAGATCCTTTCCGGCGAAGCTGAGCTTGGTATCCTCATCTGTGGCACAGGCATCGGCATGAGCATCGCAGCAAACAAGCACAAGGGTATCCGCGCCGGTCTTTGCGGAGACCCCGAATCTGCATCCCTCACCCGTCAGCATAACAACGCCAATATCCTTTGCATGGGCGCACGTATTATTTCCTTTGAAAAAGCCGTTGAGATCACGGATGCATTCCTCGAAGCGGAATTTCTCGGCGGAAGACATCAGCGTCGCGTCGATATGTTGGAGAATTTGTAAAATCTTGTCTTTTACATTCTGCAAACAGCAATTTCTTATTGACAATTCGCAGTAAGAATGGTATAATAATTATGCAAATTTATATGCAAAAATATTTTTAGAAAGGATTTTTTGTATGAAAAAACTCTTAGCTCTTTTCCTTGCGGCGCTGTTCGTTTTCAGCACCGCCACCATCGTATTTGCGGCAAGTCCGAAGCCCCTCGAACGCGATGAAAACAACATCGTTATGATGGACTTCCTTGACTTCAACCCCGAATCCAACGCTCTTTGGGCAAAAGAAAAGGACGACGGTTCCGGAAATTGGGAGTGCTTTATCAGCTACGGCGACTGGGAATGGCCCCAGAATCCGGACGGCGAACAGATCGCGCCCTTCCTTAAAAACTCCTATCTCACAAACACCGCATTCTCTTTCATTGAAAATGGTGAAGTTCTTCACTTTGAAGTAACCGGCGACACCAACACTCCCGGTCTTTACTTCATTCTTGACGAACCTCACGACATTACAGTTCCGATCGGCGCTGAAGATGGCGACAACAAGAAGGCTGAATACGTTAAGATCCGTGTCAGAAACTACTCCACCGCAAGCAGATTTACAATTGCTTTTGCTGCAAACCAGACAAACAATTATAAATTCGTAAACGCGACCATTTCCGACATGAAGATCGACATGAACAACAAGGAATACAAGTCCGCTTCCGGTGAATGGGAAACCTACATTTTCAGTATGCGTACCATCAATATCGCAACCAACTACGAAGAACTTCTTCCCACCAACACTGACGGTGAAGTTCAGACTCGTTGGGGCGGTAACCTTGAAGCACTTCTTCTCTTCCCCTTCGGTATCAACGTAACTGACGGCACCGGTCCTTACATCGGCGCTGCGATCGATATCGACTACGTTGTTCTTGGTAGCCTTGATTACGTTACCAACTACAAGTCCACACTCGAACAGAAGGAAGAAAGCATCACAAAGCTTGAACTCATCAAGGAACCCACCAAGAAGAATTACTACGTTGGTGAATCCCTCGACCTCGAAGGTCTCGAGCTCAAAGCTACTTACGCTGACGGCACCAGCGAAATCCTCAACAGCACTTCTTACACTGCTAACATCGAAACCGCAGGCACCAACACTCCTGTTACCTTGACCTTCGGTGCTCAGAAGGCTCAGTATAACATCAACGTTGTCGGTGTTGAAAGCATCGAAGTTGAAGCAATGCCTGAAGATACCACCTATGAAGCAGCTGAAGTTGCAAGCGGCTTTACTCCCGAAGGCTTTACCTTCAAGGTAAATTACACCGACGGTACTTCCCGTACAGACTTCCCCACCACTGCTTTCCGTTGCTCCGGTTCTGACCTCACAACCGCAGGCACAAAGACCATTACCGCTAACTTCTACGGTAACAAGACAACATTTGACGTAAACGTTATCAACGTAACCGGTCTCGAAATCACCGCTCCTACAAAGACATACCGTTACAAGGACACCGTAAGCACCGATGATATCGGCATTACCCTCGTTTATAACGACGGTACCAAGATCGCATCCGGTGACGCTACCACTGAACTCGAATACACCATCGAAGCTAACACCAAAGCTACCGGCGAAGTTATGGCCAAGATCACAGGTGTAAACGACACCTACGGTATCAACGTAAGCACCGAATTCCCGATCAACGTTGACACTCCTGTTGCTCTTCAGGTTGCAACAAAACCGAACAAGACAACCTATCAGCCCGGCGAAGCATTCGACAAGACCGGTCTTACCATCGCTCTTCTTTACGAAGATGGCAAAACTGCTCTCCTTGACGAAGGCGACTTCACCGCTCGTGCAAACACCAACAACCCCGGCGACATCAAAGTAAACATCAAGTGCTCTCTCGAAGGTTTCGAAGATCTCAAGCTTGATGAAGATTACAAGATCAAGGTTGAAGGCGAAGTTGTTAACAACACCGAATCCACTGAAAACACAACCAGACGTCCTCAGGGCGGCGACAAAGATAAGTCCGAAGGCATCAGCCCCGTTATCATCGTTGTGATCATCGTTGCTGTTGTTGCAGTTGCAGGCGTAGTCGTTGTACTCGTTGTTCTCAAAAAGAAGAAAAAATAATTGCAAATAAGCAATCTGAAAAAGAGTAGCCCTCGGGCTACTCTTTTTTTATTGGCAAAAAATCTTCAAGGCGATCCACCATTACATTTCCAAAACAAACATATCAAAATCATCCTGTTTATTTTGTATATTGTATTTTCCGCACTTTTGTGCTATCATAATCACACAAAGAAAATTTTGGAAAGGAACACCAAAAACATGAAAAACAGAATCTTATGCTGGGATGAAAAATGGATGGAAACCAATAACGGCGTTCAGGTCTTCGCCCATAAGCCCGAAAAGAAAAACCTCGCGCTCGTCTGTGATAACGAATGGGAAGGTCCGCACAACGGTTACGCATCCGTCGTCAAGGTCGGCGACCGATACCGCATCTATTATCGATCTGACCCCAACCGTCAAAGAATTGACAAAGCCCCCACCCCCGGTCAAGCAACGATCTGTGTTGCAGAAAGCCGCGACGGCGGTCTGACATTCCGCAAACCCAACATCGGAAAATACGAATACAACGGCACAAAAAACAACAACATCGTGTTTGCGCGCGAAAAGCCCATCGATAATTTCTCCGTTTTTTATGACACCAACCCCAACTGCCCCAAGGAGGAAAAATTCAAGGCACTTTGCGAGATCAATCTCGGGCTCGACAACGGCGGTCCAAAGCTCATTTATTTCGCAAGCGAGGACGGCTACGACTTCAAAGAGCAGTACTATTTGGACGTTCAAGGCACCTTCGATACCTACAATGTCGTTCTTTGGGACGAAAAAACTGAGCAATATTTCCTCTATTACCGCGCATTCCACACACCGGAGGGTGAGGATAAACTTAGTTGGAGAGGTGCGCGTCCGAATTGGCTTCGCCATGTGCGCGTTGCCACAAGCAAGGACTTCAAAACTTGGGATAAGCACGGAAGAATCTCCTTTGAAGAAGGTCAAGAGGAATATCAGCTTTATACCAACCAGATCACAAAATATTTCCGCACCGACGATACTTTTATCGGCTTCCCCGTTCGCTACAACGATCGCGTAAACGAAGACCGAAACTTCCGCTTCATGCCTCTTGCGGACAGACACGAAAACATCACGAACGTATACAACCGAGAGGGCACTGCGGTTACGGACTGCGTCATTATGACTTCAAACGATGGCTTTAAGTTCAATCGCCGTGATGAAGCGTTCCTGACCCCCGGCGTGGAAGCACGCGATAACTGGTGGTACGGAAACTGCTATACCGTTTATGGACTCATCGAAACCGAGGCCGAGGAGGACGGCGCACCAAACGAGATCTCCTTCTACGTTGGTGAAAATTACCGCATCAAAAACGTCAATTTTCGCCGTTACACCATGCGTCTTGATGGATTTTTCTCTTGGTTTGCGCCATATCGCGGCGGTGAGGTCTTGACAAAGCCCCTCCCCATAAGCGGTGATGCGCTCCATATCAACTTTGCGACCTCTGCACTCGGCGGTGTTGCCATCACGATTTGCGATGAAAACGGCAACGAACTGGACGGATATGCAAGCTATACCATGTTTGGCAACAGCGTTGACCGCCCTGTCGAATTTGAAAGATCGCTCGCAGACCTCAAAGGAAAAACGGTACGTTTGAAAATCAGGATGAAAGATGCACATTTGTATTCTTTTGTTTTCGAAGGAGAATCTTGATGAAACCCGTTTACAACAACGGCGCGTATCCGACTATGATCACGCCTTACTGCAAAGATGGCTCTGTGGATTACGAAACCGCCAAAAAGTACGTACATTTTTATCATGATGCAGGTTGCGACGGTATTTTTGCCATTTGCCAATCCAGCGAAATCTTTTTCCTCTCGCTTGAAGAACGAGTCAAGCTGAATCGTACGGTATACGAAACGATGGAGGAGATCGCGCAAAACGGCGGCAGACGTATGACGATCGTTTCCTCGGGTCATATTTCCGACAGCATCGAAGAACAAGCCAAGGAACTGAATCTCGTTGCCGAGTCAGGTACAGACGCGCTCATTCTCATCACAAACTGCCTTGCATCGCAAGATGAAAGCGATGATATCTGGATTCAGAACGCAGAAAAACTCCTTGCCCTGCTTCCTGCGGATATCGCGCTCGGTCTTTATGAATGTCCGTATCCCTATAAAAGATTGCTGACACCGAAGATTTTGCGTTGGTGTCTTTCGACGGGACGTTTCCGATTCATCAAGGATACCTGTTGCGATTCCGCCGTCATCAAGGAACGCCTTGCGATCTTGAATGGCTCTGAATTGAAGCTTTTCAACGCAAACTGTCAGACCCTTTTACGTTCGCTCAAGGATGGCGGTTCGGGTTACTGCGGTATCATGGCAAATTATCACCCATCGCTTTACGTTTGGCTTTGCCACAACTATGAAAATGAACCCGAAAATGCCGCGCTTCTTCAAAGCTTCTTTACGATGTCGGGTTTTACGGAGGTCGGTCTTCCCTATCCGCTGACGGCAAAATATCATATGTGTCTTGAAGGTATCGAAACCGAGCTTTCTACAAGAAAGCCCGACGGCGGCATCCTCACCGACTACGCAAAAGATTGCATACGACAGATGAGAGAGCTTGCAAATCACTTCAAAAACACCTTATAACGATAAAATCCCAACAGATTTTTCTCTGTTGGGATTTTTCTTGTCATAACAAGCTTTTATTCTTTTTCATCACTTCTACGATATTTTCAAGCCCATCGGCTTCGCTCAAATATACGATGTCATCATGCACAATCGATGAAATATAGAAAGAGACAACACGACAAAAAGCAATATAGCGACGATCAAACACCATTTTTTCATCTTTCTGCCTCCATCATTTATCGTAATATCAAAATGCCCAACTCTCTATCCGAAAGTTGGGCATTCCATTTCATGATTAGTGATTCAAAACGCTGACTGCGTCCTTGATGGTCTTTTCGTGTGCTTCTTTGCCGTACTTATCAACCTCGGCTTTGTTCTTTTCGCCGTGGTTCAGACAGCCTGCACCGTTGATACAACCGCCTTGACAAGCCATACCTTCGATGAAGTTGACCTTCAAGAGGCGCTTGCTTGCTTTGAGAAGTGCGATCTTACAAGCTTCGATACCATCGCAAACTTCAGCCTTGAGATCAAAGTTTTCGATGCCCTGTTCTTTGAGCGCTTCCACAACAGCTTCAGAAAGACCGCCGCAACGAGCAAAGATTCTGCCATAGTAAGAAGCGTTATCGAGCACGCCTTCTTCGAGAGCTGCAACGTCGAAGTCCTTGCTATCAAAGAGAGCCTGGAGTTCTTCGAAGGTGATAACACAATCAAGATAAGGCGAAACGTCTTCTCTCTGGAATTCCATCTTCTTCGCTGTGCAAGGTCCAATGAATACGACCTTCGCGGTGGGATCGATTTCCTTGATGTACTTGGAAATTGCGCCCGCAGGAGAAAGGTTATGAGAAATATAAGGAGCGAGATCGGGGAATGCCTTCTGGATATAAGCAACGAACGCAGGGCAGCAGGAGCTTGTGAGGAAGCCCTTTTCTACGAGCTCTGCAGATTCGCTGAGCGCAACCATATCTGCACCAAGAGCTGCTTCAACAACGGTGTGGAAGCCAAGACGCTTGATACCGGTTACGACCTGACCGAGCTTCGCATAAGTGAACTGGCTGGAGATCGCAGGAGCGATAACTGCGTATACCTTGTATTTGGTATTCTGTTCGCTCTTGAGGATCATATCGATAACGTCAAGAATATAGGACTTATCGGTGATAGCGCCGAACGGACACTGATATACACAAGCACCGCAGGAGATACACTTATCGTTGTTGATCTGTGCATATTCATGTTCGGGATGCTTTGCGATCGCGCCAACCTTGCACGCACGTTCGCAGGGACGCTTGAAGTCCTGGATCGCGCCGTAAGGACAAACCTTCGCACACATACCGCAGTTTACACACTTGGATTTGTCAATGTGTGCAACGTGGTTTTCGTCAAAGGTGATAGCACCCTTCTTACATACGTCTTCGCAACGGTGAGCAAGACAGCCGCGGCAAACGTCAGTTACCTTATAACCACCTACAGGACATTCGTCGCAAGCTCTGGTGATAACCTCGATGACATTGGGGTTGGTACGGTCGCCGCCCATTGCGAGCTTTACGCGATCGTCAACGATCGCTCTTTCCTTGTGTACGCAGCAACGCATGGTCGCTTCATCACCGGGAACGATAATATTGGGGATATCGGTTACGTGTTCAAGAAGATCCTCGGTCCACGCAAGACGCGCAACCTCACGAAGAATCTTATATTTCAAATGTTGTACTTTTGTATCAAACTTTCTCACAATCGATAGACTTCCTTCCATCTGTTTTTCTTGTTTTATTTTTATATCAGAAATAGCTTACTTTGATTCGTTTGCCCATTTTTCTGAGGCAATCCGAAAGTTCAACAACAAGCTGCATCTTGATGTTGAAGTTGATCGGCAGATCCGGGTTCTGATGCGCCGGATTCATCGCGCGGCCGACATAAAAGTTGATATCTGTCGCTTCTTCAAAGAGGAGTCGGCAAATCTGCGATGCGCCGTCTTGTTTATAGCTCCAATGCTTATAGGATTCGTTATCCTTCAAATAATCTTTTGCATATTCCAAAACGCGGTTGACTGTGATAACACCTTCTGTTACCAGATCGACGCCCTCGATATGAGAGATCGGCGGGATATCAGGATCAAGGAAGTCGATCTCTGTGCGGATCGGCTTACCGACATATTTTGCCGCGATCGACGACGTCGTACCGCCGCAAACGATATGCTTACCTTCCTTGGAGAAGAAAAGCGACATCATCTTATCACAATCGTCTCGATTGGAGGGGGGACCAAAAAGAAGATTCATCGGCTCACGGCGCTTGATACGGATCGTACAAACGGAGGTATCATCACCGGGCTTACCGCCGTAAAGACGGTTACATTCGTCAAGCAAAATGGTCGAAAGCGTTTTTGCGGTAAAACCAACGTCATAGAAGGTCTCCATGAACGTTACGATATCACGTCTGCCCCAACCGAAGTTGAGCGACATACCGACGCCTGCATGGATGCAACCATCCGACATCGCAATGAAAATATCGTTTTCTTGAAGCTTGACACGAGAGCTGTATATGAGCTTACCGCCGATATTGACTTCTTTTTTCGGGATCTCAACACCGCGTCCGTCGCGGAGAAGGATCACTGCGGGATTGTCATATTCCATGATCTCCGCATATTCATTATTGACAAGTCGAATGAGTGTAAACGTGGAATACGCTACACCTCTGACCGAACAAACAGGCAAGGTTGCCGCAATCGTGGAAATACATTCTTCCAAAGAAAGTCCTTCGGAAACCATCGTCGAAATAATTTTGGAGGTCAGCGTTGAGAGAATACTCGCTTTTACGCCGCTTCCGAGACCGTCCGCCAATACGATAACGGTCGAATTTTCCTCGTTCTGATCGATAACGTCGATATGGTCGCCGCAAAGCTCCTCACCGTAGTGATTGATGCTGCGATAACCGATGTCAGCAAACAAATTATTCATCTGCAATCGACTCCTTCAGTTTTGTCAAGGCGATCTTTGTTTCAGCCGCAGTTTCACCAAGCAAAGACGCGATCTCCTGAACGATTCTCATTTGTTTTTCGACGACTTTATCTGCAATTTCCACCGTTTGACGGTTGACTTCTTCTTTCTTTTCGCGCTCGCTTTCCTCTTCGGTTACGTCGCGCATGATGCAAATCAAAATTCTGGATTCTCTATCAAAAACGATCGTCTGATCGACATAACGATCATATTCCGCAAGGTATACGTGCACACCCGAAACACCTCTGCCCGTACGCTTCACATCCATGAAGATCTTCGGGTCAAGGATACGGACGACAGGTTCACCGAGAACATCCGATTCGCGGGAAATATTCATCATACGAAGTGCCGCGCGGTTGATCTGCTGCACTTCGAGATTTTCGTTAAGAACAAAAATACCATTTGGCGTATTTTTGATGATGGTATCGGAGAAAGTCTCCGCACGATCCTTGAGATACGGCAGACACATCGAAATTTCAGCCTTACCGCGATAGATCGCGATCGCCTTTTCTCGGCAAGTATCATAACCGCAAGAACCGCAATTCAGCTCATCTGAGGGTTTGTTTTTGCCCATTTGATGCATAATATTGGCAATTTCTGCTTCGGTCGGCATACGATTATCCCTTTCGAAATAGCCAAAGGCTTTTCTCATATCATCGGGACTCGGCATTTCAACCTCAAAATCATGTTCGCCTGCATATTCGGCAACAGCGAGCGAGCCTTGAATCGCAGAATGACGCGCCTTCTCCATGACGGGACCGCCAACACAGCTGCCCACGCACGCAGACATCTCAATAAAGCATTTATGAAGTCTGCCCGCCTCAATATCACGGAGCGCCGCCATACAGTTTTCCACACCATCGATGGCAAGGTATGTATACCCTTTTTCCGTGCAATCCATCGATTTCAGAACGCCGCCCGTTGTCGGGAACAATCTCGCAAGACCGCCTTCCTTTTCGTCGGGCTTCTGTTCGAGCACCACATGTTCTCTTTCGAGCCATGCAGTAAGTTCTTCAAACGTCAAAACAGCGTCAACGCCATTGTAATATTCCGCTTCATCCTTCTTGGCAACACAAGGACCGATAAAGACGACCTTCGCCTCAGGATTTCTGCGTTTGATATCCGCCGCATGCGCCTGCATCGGACTCACTACATCCGCAAGGAACGGAAGCGCTGCGGGAAAATGCTTCTGAATGAGAAGATTTACGGAATGACAGCAAGAGGAAATAAGAACATCCTGTGTGCCTTCCGCGAGAATTCTCTCATATTCTTTTTTGACCATGGTGGCACCGATCGCGGTTTCTTCCACATCGGCAAAGCCGATCTTCTTCAGTGCTTCACGCATGGATTCGATGCCGACGTTTTCGTAATTTGCCACAAAGGACGGCGCAATGCTCGCAATGACGGGCAAACGTCCGCTCATGAGCGTACGAACGACCTCTGTGCTGTCAGCGATCTGTTTTGCATTCTGCGGACATACAACAAAGCAACGTCCGCAAAGAATACATTCGTTTTGCACGATATGTGCTTGGTTACCCGAAAAGCGAATTGACTTCACCGGGCAATGACGAATACATTTATAGCAATTTTTGCAGTTGGACTTTTTCAGTTTCAAAAACTCAGCCATGACTTCGACCTTTACCCTTTTAACCTTTCAAGTATATTCTTTTCGAAAAACGCATCGAACGATTGCACGGTAACACCGGTAATCACGTCGTCGTCCACCTGAATGGTGATACCTTCACGAGAACAGTTTCCTGTGCAAAAGCAGCCGGCAAGTACAATTTCATCTTCCAAAGCATGATCCTCAATCGCATTTTTCATCAGCTCCACGATCTGGTGTGAGCCTTTAATATGACATGAACTTCCGACACAAATCTGAACGATCACGTTTTCTCTTCCCTTCGCTCTTTATTTTCGCAAGTGATGCCACAAGCATCCAAAATCAAAGTTTGGTCTGAATTTCGTTTTTGAAGAATTCTTCAACGGTATCAGGGGATACAGAGTAAAATTCTTCGCCGATGGTTACACAAACGCCCTTCTGGCACTGACCAAGGCAAAAAGTACCTGCAATCTCAACCTTATCTTCGAGATTGTTATCTTCAATGAGATTGCGAAGCTCTTCCACAACCTGGCGGGAGCCCTTCAAATGACAGGAACTACCGATACATACTGTAACTCTCAATTTCATAGTAATTAAATATCCTTTCGATTAACCTATGCAAATATATTTATTTTGATTATGCAATGTTCAAATATTCAACGGAATTTGCCATTTCGAGAAGCTTTGCTTTTTCCTCGCCATAGCATCTGGTGGATCTGGAAGCAGCCGCTACGGGGATCCATTTGAGAACGAGCTTCTTGTCTACGCCTGTCTTTTCGCAGTAAAGATCGAGATATTTTTCAGCTTCTTCATTCTTGTCGTTAACCTTAAAGAGGATATAGCTGATTGCCGCATCCACGTTGGGGTTGCCCTGGTTTGTGTGAGACCAGTCAAGAATATAGGGGGTACCATCTGTCTTGATGATCACGTTTTCGGGCTTGAAGTCGCAATGGCATACAACGTTGGTTACGCCAAGCTCGGGAAGCTTGAGCTGAAGGTCATAGCGAACCGTTGCTTTGAGCTCTGCCTGCGAAATCTTTCTTGTCATTTTATCCTTGAGTGTTGTCAAAAGCGGTGCTTTTTTTGTATGGATCTCCATCTGCAACGCAACGAAAAGTTCGAGATATTCATCGAATTTTTCAGGATTCTTTTTCATCAGATCAGCGAGAGATGTGCCTTCGATATATTCCATCATAAGAGCCCATTTACCGTCTACGCTGCCGACTTCACGAATTTTAGGAATATTGAGACCTGTTTCTTCAATTCTTGCCTGATTGAGCGCTTCATTCAGAATTTCAGATTTTGTCCAATCCTTTTCATCGAAAACTTTAATCAGAGTGTCATCGTTTACATATACGACTTTGCCTTTTCTGACCGCAATGGTATTCATTGAATAAACCTCCTTATACGACAGTTCATTCCCTGTCGATTTTGCAACAAAATATATGGGCATACCATGCCCCATTATTACTTATATAGTATAGCATTTTTTTCCGATAATTTCAATAGAAAATCATAGGTAATCCTGCGAATTTGTAAGATATTTTCATTTTTTTAAGCATTTTGGAAATGGAATTGATCGATAAAATCTTCTATTGAAACCACCGAATCCTCATGACGCGCTTCCTCTGCCGCAAAGCCGATCAGATGGTTGGAAACAGAAGTGCGGATATCCGCAACCGATGTGCCTTGATATGTACCGCAGAGGTGATCATAAAGATCGTATACGATACCAGCGTCTCCGCCGCCATGACCGCCCGCAATGGATTCCTCCGTTTCTTGCACGGGAATCTTATGGTTCACCTTATCCGAGAAGGTGCGAACATGAATCTCTTGATCGGACATGAAGGCATACAGCTCGCCCTTGGTGCCGAAAATGCGCGTATAACGGCCGCCTTCGTTGAAGGCATTGAGATTCAGAGTGGCGTTTACGCCGCCTTCAAATTCCATATTGACGATCTGATGATCGGGCATATCGTTGTTGGCATGGAATACACAAAGACCGTAATCTGTTTCCTTGAGTTTTTCGAAAAGCTCTTCATCCGTAAAATTGGGATGTGTGGCAATGATATGCGCAAAGCCCTTCTTCCACCAAAGATTTTCCTTATTTTCGACATAAAGCGCATACGCATTGTAGGGACAGCTATCCTTTTCGGGGCAAGTACCGTCCACGCAGCGATGAGGTGCGCCCTCGGGCGCATTTTCCGCCTTAAAATAGGTCAATTCACCGAAGGATGAAACTTTTTTGCAAGGCTTACCGATCAGCCACTGGATAATATCGAGATCGTGGCAAGTTTTGGCAATGACCATCGGAGAGGTCTCTTTTTCAGAATGCCAAAGTCCGCGGACAAAACTATGCGAAAAATGAACGTCGCCGATCGCTTCTACCTGCTCCACCGACATAACTTTGCCGATCATGCCGCTATCCAAAATAGATTTGATCGTTTTATAAAAGGGTGTATATCGAAGAACATGACATACGATGACCGAAACGCCTTTTTCCTCTGCCGCCTTTGCAATTTCCACACATTCCTTCGCCGTGGGTGCAACAGGCTTTTCAAGCAAAAGATGATAACCGAGCGAAATCGCTTTCATCGCGGGTTCATAGTGCATCGCATCCATCGTCGCAATGACGGCGATATCTGCCATCTTGGGTCGATCTAAAATCTCCTGCCAGCCGCGAAAGCAGTTTTCTTCAGGGATTTTACACATATCTCGAATCTCGTTTCGTTTCACATCTACCGGTTCTGCTACGCCGACAACTTCGTATCTGTCTGACATTTCATGCATATTGCGGCAATACGTTCTTCCTCTGCCGCCTGCGCCGATAATGATTGCTGAAAGTTTTTTCATTTTGAACTCCTTATTGATATTAAATTCTGATTATATCTTATTGATATTCAATTCTGACTTTATTATATATCATCTTCTCTGTCTTGTCAACATCAAGGATTTCAAATCTTTTTCCGACTTATCTTTACAAATCAACCCAAAAATGCTATAATATTAAGCAAAACCATTATACGGAGGTCATGTATGATTGAAAAAGAAATATCCGAAATTCGCCGACGCTTTCGTTATGACAAGACGAACATTGCAAAAGTGCGCGGCTGTTACATAAACGAAAGCGGCGAGATCATCTCTGAATTTTACGAATCCCTGGGACTTATGCCGCAAGAACAAGCGGAAGAGCTCCTTACGATCTTGAAAAAAACGCTCTCCGGTTCGATTGGCAAAAACCTGCTCGATATCGAATTTTCCACTCACGAGGTCTTGGAATCGCCCGCACACGCCGATCTCATGGCGCTTCGAAAAAGCGCACTCGGAGATGACGAGCTCGTTCGTGCTCTCTACGAAAAGATTCGTTCCTCGCTCAAAATGGATACGGCGTATCTGATCTTGCTTGCAAGCGACCGCTACGATGTGCCTTCCTTTTCCAAAAATGAAGACGAGGAGGAGGATTCCACAGAGATTTTTTCCTACTATCTTTGCACCATCTGTCCCGTCAAGCTGACAAAAAATGCCCTCGGATTTCATGCTCATGAGAATAAATTCTGTAATATCCGCCCCGATTACGTCATTGCACCGCCTTCTCTCGGTTTCATGTTTCCTACCTTTGATGACAGAACCGCCAATATTTACAAAACGTTATTTTATACAAGAGATACCGCTGAGGATTACACAGAGCTTTTTGCAAGCGTTTTCGGCAAAGAAGAAACACCCATGCCCGCAACCGTGCAGAAGGAAACCTTCCAGTCCATTTTGACCGAAACTATGGAATCAGAATGTAATCTGAACGTTGTCAAGTCTGTTCAAAACGAAATCCGCGGCATCATCGATGAACACAAAGAAGCTAAAAAAGCAGAGACTCTCGTCATTGACAAGGAGACTGTAAAAAGTGCATTGGCTTCCTGTGGGGTCTCCGAAGAACACGTCAAGGCCTTTGATGAACGCTTCGACAAAGAATTTGGCAAAGAAGTCGAAATCCATCCATCCAATCTTATCGATAAGAATTTCGAAGTAAAAACCGCAGATGTTACGATCAAGGTCAATCCCGAGCGCACAGATCTCGTACGAACGCGTATCATCGACGGTGTCAAATATATCCTTATTCGTGCCGATGAATCCGTCGAGGTGAACGGCGTCCATATTCATATCGATCAATAATGACAAATAAAAAAGACGGCAATGCCGTCTTTTTTGTATACGTATACAAAAAAGGAATCACAGCTTTCGCTGTGATTCCTTTTTATTTGCATTATGAATCAAACTCGATTATACGGATTTCTTCTTGTTATATACAAGGAAACCAGCAACGCCACCGCCTACAGCAAGAACTGCAAGAACGCTAACGAGAACGAGCCAGTTGAAGCCGCCATCCTGTTCAACAGGAGCTGTTGTGGTGGTGCCTTCAGTGGATTCAGTGGATTCAGTGGTATTGGTAACTTCTTCGTTCCACTGAGCGTAGAGAGTTACTTCGCCGCTTTCAGCAAGGTTCTTAACGTTTTCGCCGTCAGCATAGGAGGTACCTGTGCCATCAGCATTGGTGTTCCAACCTGCGAAAGTATGACCTGCATATGCGTAGGTATTTGCAGAAAGGTTAGCAAATGTGTCATATGTCATAGTCTGGTTGGGCATGGAACCTGCGCCGCCGTTTGCATTGAATACAACAGTGTATTCGTTTGCAGTGTATACAGCGTTAACGGTGATATCGGTATTAGCGAGAACATAGCCTTCCCAAGCACCGGTATAACCAGCTCTTGTGGGAACTGCAGGAACTCTGGAGAGTTCTTTGTCGCCTTCGTTGAAGGTTACCTTGTCAACAACCACGCCGTTAGCCATGAAGGTTACGGTATGAACGTTGGGAGCATTAACCTGCCACTGAGCGTAAAGAACGATACCATCAATGATGGTCATATTCTTAACAACCTGCTGATCAGCGTAGAATACGCCGGTACCGTCAGCCTTGGTGTTCCAACCGAGGAAGGTGTGGCCTTCACGAGTAAAGCCGCATGCCTTCAAGGTGTCAGCCTTATCATAAGACAAGATCTGGTTTGCCATTGTGCCTTCACCGCCGTTTGCGTCGTAAATAACGGTGTAGGTCTTCGCTGTGTAGATAGCCTTGATGGTAATATCTTTATCAGCGAGCTTATAGTTTTCCCATCTGCCATGGTAACCAATCTTTTCAGGAACCTTAGGTTCTCTGGAGAGCTTGGTGTCGCCTTCTTTGAAGACAACCTTGTCAACGATCTTACCGTCAGCTACGAAGGTAGCAGTGTAGGTTTCTTCGTCTACTTTGAGTTCGTTTGCAGGATAGAGGTCGAGGTGTGCATAATCGGGAGTTACGGTAACGATATTGCCGTCTGCATCAGCCCAACCGTAAATACCAGCCTTGCCGCTCAATTCAGAAGTGTTGTTGTTGATGACGGAAAGGTTTGTGCCCATCGGGAGGAATGTGGTATATATCAAATTGTCGTTAGCATCGAAGTAACGAACGCGGTATACTTCATCCATACCGAAGGTGAAATCGAGATTATAAGAAACATATTCTTCATAACTACCAAAGATGGAGTTAAAATCACTAATAGAGAAGCCTACCTTTTCGCAAAGCTTCTGAATGAGTTTTGCGGTAGGAACGGAAACGCTGTCATTCAAATCGAATGTCAAGAAGAGATCGTCATAGCAAGAAGCCAATGTGAAATTACGGTAATTCACAGAGGAAGAGTCTACTACTCTTTCAAGAACGGTAAGCATCTTGTCGCGAATCTGTTCGAGATAAGGAACATACTTATCGTCGATCCATTCAACGTCGAAATCGAATGCTTCAAGTGCATCGAGGAGATCTTGACCTTCTTTTGTAAAGATGGTGAAGAGTTCAGCCTTTTCAGCATCGGTCAAACGATCGGTTGCCAAAGCCTTGCGAAGAACATCTGCAAAAGAGATGAATGCATTTTCATCAAAGTCGGTTACGTCAACAGAGAGACCGGCATTTGCGGAGTATGTAAGAACGGTAGCAAGCTTTTCAGCGTATGCCTTGAGCGTATCGGTGTTGCCGTCAAGTTTAACTCTTACCTTGAAGCCATATGCATTTGCATTGTTAGCGAATGTCATACCAAGACCGATCATATAGAATGTGGAACCGTCTTCCACAGACATGAGGTCGCTTGTATCGGGAACAGAAGCCAAAACAGCATCGGACATAGCCTGCAACTTCAATTCCATCTTGAAATCAGTAGCATTGAAAGCGAAGATATTGGCAGAAGTGTCAACACCGTCGTGATAAAGCAAATCAATGCTATCGATATCGTTCATGAATACCTTGATAAAGATATTCTTGAGTTCTTCTTTGATTACGGATTTATCTACAGCAGAAAGAACTTTATTGAAGTCGAAGTTCGGGCTTTCCAAAACCTTCTGAATGAGTCTATTGACATAAGCTTCATCAGTGTTTGCCATTACAGAGTTGATGACATTGTCCATGCCAACTTTGTTGAGGATAGCATCCATACCAACAACTTCGATGATTCTGTCGGTACTAACTTCAGCAAGAATTGCATCAACACTGATTTTCTCGATGATATTATCCATACCAACTTCTTCAATTACCTTATCAGAGCCGATTACTTCAAGAATCTTTTTAGTACCAACTTCATCGATGATCGCCTGAGCGCCAATTTTATTGATGATTGTTGTCATGCCGATTTTTTCAATAATCGTATCCTGACCAATTGCATTTACGAGATCCGCAGGAGCAACAACATCAACAACAGCGTCAGCATTTGCAACCAAAAGGTTGGTAAGACCTGTCATATACTTTGCAAGTACAATTTCAACAGCTTTTGCAAGAGGATCGCTTGCTGTTGCTACTTCGAGTTTATCCGCATCGGATGTGATAAGAGTTTCAAGATTTGCCTGTGTCAGAACATTGCCATCTACAAGAGCATTAACAAGTTCTTCATTTGCAAGAGACTGTGCAACGTTGGCTGTAAAGAGGTCAGCAACATTAACGGTCTGCAACAAAGATTTCAAAAGGGCGGGTGTAACGAGTTTGTCTACAACATCACCCTCCATGAGTTCTTCCAACACCTTGCCATCAACAAGTTCGTTCACAACTTCGGGAGTCATGAGAGATGTCAAAACATCGGGTGTAACAAGTTTGTCTACAACATCCGGTGTCATAAGTTGCTTTACGACCTCGGGAGTTGCAAGAGACTTAATCACATCAGCAGTAAGAAGGCTCTTTACAACATTGGGATAATTATCCATAATGTATTCGATTTCTTCTGCGTTGATCACATCTTTAACAGGAAGAACATTTGCCCATTCAGACTTAGGAAGAATCTTTTCGATCAAATCGGTTGTGAAATATTTTTCCAAAAGATCTGCAGGGATGATCTTCGCAAGTTCGGACTTGTTAAGCATTTCTTCCGGGAAGAAGTCAACAAGTTCGCCAATGGAAGGCATAGATCTGGTTTCAAGAATTTCCGCTACGAATTCGGGGAGGAATTTCTTGAGTTCTTCTTTTGTGAAATTGCGTTCCGCGAGAAGCTCGCCAAAGGCTTCAGCATTCAAAGAAACAACAACTTCGGGGACATCAGCATCGGAGTTATAGCTGATCGTATAGTACTCTGTGGAGGTTATTTCAGTATTTGCGGCAAAAACAGTGGTGCCGAGGCTGAAAACCATCACGAAAGTCATAAGCAAAGCCAAAACTCTTACTGACAAGCGATTGCTTTTTTTCATAATTTCATTCCTCTTTCTGTAAAAATACATTAAATTACAAATTACAATGTTGAGATAAGTATAGCATAATTTTATTTATAATGCAAGTGTTTTCACGATCTTTTACAAATAAAATTTAAGATTTTTTGTTATTTTTTGTCGTTCGGCTTGATCTTTTCTACCCAGGCACGGAATTTACCCATCAAACGAGAAACATCCTCGCCCAAGTCCTTCCAGCCCTTTCCGCATTTCTTCTTACGGATATAATAGAAGAGGAAGACTGCAAGTCCCAACGTAAACACAGCGCCAACGATCGGCAACACAATGGTAAAGAGCTTGTCGCTGTTATACGGAGACTGATACGGATTTTCGCCAACGTTTTCTTCCGTATACTGAGC
>JBGVLA010000031.1:0-6384 GCA_045124015.1 Eubacteriales bacterium
TTTCTTGTATTGAACCATATAGTCAAGTAATGTTCCATTTGGGATATGAATTTGATGAAAATGATGTACATGATGTGAAGCTATTGTGTGAGACATTTCATATCGAAATTCCAAATGAGTATAGATAACTGTAAATTCCAATTTGTAGGTGTAATATGGTTAAAGAACTCATGCACGACCCGATATTCCTTGCGGGAAAGTCGGAGGTCGCAACAAAAGAAGATTTGCAGGTCGCACAGGACTTGCTTGATACGCTGATGGCGCACAAGGAAAGCTGCGTCGGCATGGCGGCAAATATGATCGGCGTGCGCAAGCGCATCATCGCCTTTCTCGACGAGAGCGGACGAGCTCCTACATACACAGTCATGCTCAATCCGGAGATCGTCAAGAAGGACGGCGCGTACGATACCGAGGAAGGCTGTCTGTCTCTTCTCGGCGGCCCTCGTAAGTGTAAGCGATATAAGACCATCAAGGTGCAGTATCAGACCTTGGATATGCAAACGCGCACAAAAAACTTCACCGGCTGGACGGCACAGATCATTCAGCACGAGGTGGATCATTGTAATGGGGTGCTGATTTAATAGGAGGGGAAAATGCCAAATTATATTGCATATCAAAAATCAATATCTGATCAATTAATAGCAGCTAAGAATCGTGTAAGGAATTTTATTGATGAAGCTCACTGGGCAGAAGATGGACGCTATAAAGAAATTGTTCTTAAAGAATTACTGGCCGAAAAACTTCCCTCTAATGTTTCTCTGGGCACAGGATTTGTGATGGGGGAACGCTTATCTACACAGATAGATATTATTGTTTATCGCTCGGATATCCCTCTTTTGTTCCAAAAGTTAGACTTTGTTATTGTCCCTGAAAGCGCAGTATTAGGAATCATTGAAGTAAAAACAAAACTTGATTCTGCGAATATTGAAGAAGCATTCAAAAAAGCTCATGAAAATGGTAGTTTGATTCATCACTACATATTTAACGGTATATTCAGCTATGATCTGGGATTTCAGTTGGAAAACAGGTTAGCCCAAAAGATTAAGGATGTTTGTCATCAATACTGTGGGCAAATTAATAATATATCGTTTGGTCAAGATTATTTTGTGAAATATTGGCCTGAAGGAATGCCCTGCGAAGAACCAAATAATAGATATCGTTTTTACAAAATAAACAATTTGTCTTTTGGGTATTTTATTTCTAATCTGGTTGAAGATGTTTATACACAGATTCATGGGAATGCGATTCCTGAACCTGTAAAA
The DNA here is from genome assembly GCA_045124015.1 of Eubacteriales bacterium. Lineage (GTDB taxonomy): Bacteria > Bacillota > Clostridia > Oscillospirales > CAG-272 > QALR01. The sequence continues at coordinate 1,263 of JBGVLA010000031.1, forward strand.
AGAATGCTTTATCCAATAGAGAACACTAAAGAAGCTCATACGAAATATACAATTATATTATGATTCAATTGATAATTAATTGATAACTAATCCCCATTGGTCTGGACTTTCTCCACCTTCTGTGGTATATTGTGTGTTACCAAGCAAAGGAGGTAACACGCATGGCAAAATTAACAGTAAAACAATTGTATTACGGCGACGAGTACGGAGTAATGGGGCAGGTCATCAAATCTCTGCTTCAGAATCCTCCTCCGACGGTAACCATCGATCCGAACACAGATCGTGAACTGGAGATTGTTCGTCAAACGCTTATCGCAGTAGAAAAAATGAAAAAGAACGGTGACTGTATTGCCGAGGGAGAACTCGGTATGCGGTCACCGTTTCCTTATGCGGAGGACGGCGATGAAAACCATTGACGAGCTCTGGTACGGCAACGTCTCGCCCTTCGAGCAGTGCACGCGAGGTGACAAGCGGCTCAAAGAACTACTGAAGCTGGTAGCCAGGAATCGCGAAGAGTTGGATGGCACACTTACAGAAAAGCAGAAGGAAACACTCGAAAAGTTCGAAGAATGCATGAACGAGATGCACAGCATCACCGAGCGAGATGCCTTCTCTTACGGCTTCCGACTCGGAGTACGGCTGATGGCTGAAGCCTTCCTTCTGCCGATCGGCGAAGACGAATGAGTTTATCCCACGGCAACGAAAAAGATTGCCGTGGGGTTAACTTGGGCGTTTTGAGCGGTTTTCGAAATCAGCCATCTCCATTTAAACGATTAGGATTGAGTCACTATAGTCAAAGAAAAAGCCTCTGGCAGAGGTCATGTGGAATCTGCTCTTAAAAACTTGCACAGAATTTCAAAAATAGCCTCGAAAATTACTAACTGGATTTTGGCGGGATTTCGGAAAGCTTGAAAAACCTATATAAATATGAAGAAAACCGCGATTTTGCTAAATTTCTGTAATCGTGTAAATGGAAAGACAGGTTCTCATTCGCAGAAAAGCAAATATTGTCCGCATTCTTCTGCTATGCGTGCCTGCTTTCGCCATTGGTATCTTGAATTCAAGCCCGATTTATGTTATAATAAGAAAAAACAAATACGAAACGAAAGGGGGATTGCTATGAAGAAAAAGATACAAGAACACTACCGAATTATTTCCCTTGATGGCAGCGACGTCTATAAGCTGTCTCACCCGTCTCAGATGTACGGAAAACTGACCGCTATGAAGGACGGAGAAATCGACTATTCCAAATTTAACGCCACACTCGATGTGAGCCTTGACACGCAAAAGCTTGCCGAGATCTACCCGAAGCACGCGAGTGAGATGGGCGTGCCGTTTGTTGAAGATTTGGAATTTACGCGCGCCATCATCAACCTTTCGTTCGATTATGCAGTAAAGCTGTTCGAGCAGAGCGGCAACCGCTTCATTCGCTTCGGCCACGCCGTCAAGGACGAGGATTTCCGTGACCACATCTGCATTCGTGAGATTGACGGCGTACCGACGCTGATTGCCGTGGAGCTTCCGCATTATAGCGTATCGGAATACGCTCCCGTGGAAAATCCCGTCGAGGCTTCCGTGCTCGGCAAATACTTCATTTACGATGACAAATCCAAAGCATATCGCAGAAGCAAGACCGCTATCCCGACAGCAGTAAAGGCTGAGCAGGTGCGTGATATTCTGTATCGCGACGGCTTTGATATGGACGGCATCCACTACGTTCGCTACAAAAGAAGTGCGGGCGCAAGCCGCGGCGGACGCTGTTTGTTCATCGCAGAACCGCTTCATGCGGATATGATGGAATGGAGTGCCTGCGGTCTTTCGCTTGAAAACGTTTCGGATTTGGCGTCGTGGGAAGCGTATACCTCGTTGACCATGAGCAGTATGAAGAAGACTATCAGCTTCCCGAAGAAAGCCATCCTCATCATCCCCGACAGAATCAGTATCTTTAAGACACGCGCGGTTTGCGTTGAAAAGGATGCAAAGACGGAGCTTTCTGCTGTTGAAAAGGAAACTGAGATCGAAAACGTCATCTGGGACGGCCAGGGGCTTTTGGATGTCAGCGTATTTGAGGACAACGAACTTGAAGGCAAGGGAATGGTGCTTCTCCGAAACCGCTTCTTCAAGTCCTGCGCCTTCTGCACTCGGCTTCAAGATTGGTTCAAGGATAACGGAATTACCCGGATCCGTCAGCTCGGTGGTTACACCACGGCTCGCAACGTGTCGGACATCAAGCTGGTCATTACCGAGAGCAGTTTGAAGTATTTGAAGTTCGTTCCCGAGGGTAAATCTCTTGAGGACGGCTTCCGCATGTGGCTGAACAACCTCTATGAGGGCAAGGACACATCTGCATTCGGCGTGGTCAAGACGGATCAGTTGCCCTCCAATATGGGCGGCGCCATGACCTATACCAACTACCAGCTCTTGAATACCGTTCCGATTGCGCCCGAAAATTTGATGAAGTTCCTATCTCCTACGTTTGAGATGTACCGCAACGTTCAGAACGATTCCACCTTCCTGCGGTATCAAATCAACGTTCTCTCGGATACGACTGCCTCAGCTCTGAGAAAGGTCAGCGCGGACAACTACCGCCACAAGACGGTTATCGATATGATGCGTAGGACGCCGCTCTTTGAATATACCGATCTCTATGCGGATACTCGCTATGATGTTTGCAAGCATTTCAAACGCCGTATGAAGAAGGGAAAGGTGCTTGTCACGGGTAACTATCAGACCCTGTTCGGCAACCCTTACGAATTCTTAAAGGCGACCATCGACAAGAACTACAAGGCTGACGAGCCGCTCCTGCTCGGTGACGGTGAGATATACACCATACGATTCAAGGACGGAGCAGAGCTGGTCGGCTCACGCAATCCCCATATCACGATGGGAAATATGCTCCTGGCGCGGAACAAGTACTGTCCCGAGATCGATAAATACTTCGAGTTGACGGACAATATCGTTTGTATAAATGCCATCAACAGCAATCTCCAGCAACGTCTCAACGGTTGTGATTACGACTCCGATACCATGCTGATCACCAACGATAGTTGGATCATCGAGGGAGTCAAGCTTTGCTACGAGCGGTTCGGTGTGCCCGTATGTAAGATCGATCCCATGGGAAAGACGGCATACGAAAATACCCCCGAAGGGTTGGCCCAGCTCGACCGTACCATTGCCAAGAATCATATCGGAGAGATCATCAATCTCTCCCAGTTCCTCAACTGCCTGTTCTGGGATCGTCTGATGTCGGACGAGCCGTTCGATTCCTTGATGCCATTGTACCGTGAGATCTGCAAGCTGGCGGTTCTGTCCGGCATGGAGATCGACAAGGCGAAGCGTATGTATGACGTCAACGCGGACAAGGTTCTCCGCCTGCTTGAAAAGCCGAGAATCGAGTTCAAGAAAAAGAACGGCGGCAAGCTCCCGAACTTCTTCTACTTCATGGTTGGCCAGGAGAGCAACGTATCTCCCGACAACAAGGCCACGATGAATACGCCCATGGCGTATCTCTACGATGCCGTTGAAAACTTGGATCGCAAGCAACGTGAGAACCGCAGGGTAAAGCTCTCGGAGTTGTTCGAGCTGAACACCGCCGATGCCGATAGTAACGACAGCCGACGCAAGAGAAAAATCATCGAAACCGTTCTCGCGGCATACGATGAGCTCAAGCACTTGAAGATCAAGGAAGACGATTCCGACTCCGATGGCGACACCGTCATCGCGGTGGAGCGAGCCAAGATCTTTAAGAATTGCCTTGACACGGTCAAGAAAAACGTGACGAATGACCACGTGCTCCATCTCCTTTTGAAAGAGTTGGATCTCGGTAAGGAGTCCGAATATTCTGCATCCCGTGCCAAGAGCTTGCTGTTCGCCTGTCTGCTCTTTGAAGAAAACGGCAGACTGCTTTCCAAAGTCAAAACCCCGGGAGGGTACAGCTGTGCCGAGCTCGATTTGGTTTTCGATATGAGAGAGATCGGCGAAGATGATGATTGGGTATCAATCTATGGTTACCCTCACAAAATTATTCTCATTCCCAAAGCATCCTCGGAGCAATTCGAGGATGCCAAAAACTAAACAATACTCACCTACAGGTGCTGAGATTTTCTCGGCACCTTATTTTTTTATCACGGAGGAATTATTATTGAAATATTGTCACGACAGTCGGGACAAACCCGGCAGTTATTTTCCTATGCCGAAAAGTATCTTTCGCCTGGGACTTTGCTCGGGCGAAATTCTTGTCTATGCCTATCTGATGTACTGCGAGGACAGGAAGACCTTCCAATGTCATCCGAGCTTCAGTACCATTGGAGATGCAGTCGGCATGAGCAACAACACGGTAAAGAAATACGTCCGAGGACTTGAGCTCAAGGGGCTGATCACCACGGAGCATACCAAGATCAAGACTCGCGACGGCAGAGTCCACAATGGCAGCCTGCTCTATACACTCATGCCCATCGAACCGATTGAGGAAAGATACTTCCAGCAGGTGCTTGCGGAGCAGGCATCCAAAAACGCCGTGCAAAATGCGCTGGCACGGTACTAAGAAAAACGCGCAAATACAATGAAAGGAGTGACGGCAAATGAAAACGTATAAGTCAATGGAAGACGTGCCGATGTTCATGACGGTCATGGATATGGCGACCATTCTCGGCGTATCCCGTGCAAGTGCTTACGAGCTGGTGAAGGAAAAGGGATTCCCAAAGCTGAACATTGTCCACGGAAGGATCATTATTCCGAGAGACAGATTCTTCGAATGGCTGGACAGCCGAGAGAAAAACGGAAAGCTTATCTGAGTGTAAAATTATGACCGCTATAGCCAAAGAAAAGACGGTTGTTCGACAAGGTACAACTTTTTGAAAAAAAGCGGGATAAAGCGGCTTAGCCTGCCGCACCAAACATCGCCCGGCAACGCCGGTCGAGGACGGTTTCGGGGGTGTTTCGGGCGATTTAGAGAGATTTCAAAAAATCCCCGTATCCCTTTGGGCTTAGCACCCTCGGAATCGGGCTTAACACGGTTTTTGACCGAAATTTTAAAACTTAATTACAGAAAGGAAACAACAAATGTCTGAAAACGAAAATGAAAAAATGCCAACAAGGGGCATCAGAATGCCCGATGAACTCT
>JBGVLA010000032.1:0-10260 GCA_045124015.1 Eubacteriales bacterium
TAGGTTCGATATATGTGTGAATATCAAAGTTTGCATTATCAAGAGATTTGTCTAAGTCTCTTTTGGGGATATGTCCTCCCATTATCTTACAATCGACAGCTGCTATTTTAGAATGGTGCTTGAATCTCTCCGTGTTAAAATAGTAAATTCCATACTCATCAGTTCCATCGAGTTTGCTTTCTATACACCATTTATTATCATACCAACCATATACTTCTGCTTTATAAAAATCTGTATCGGTATCAATGATCCCCCAAATATAGCCACCGTCTGAATATCCATTGTTATATCCTCCTGGAGCAACGAACTCAACAACATCATATTCAGAGTAAGAATTTATGCTTGGTTTGTGTCGATGTCCACAGAAATATGCACCTATATTATTGCGCTTAAATTGATCCAATACACGTTTCCTCTCTTCCGGAATCATATCTCCTAACGTGTGATGTCCAATAGCAATATTCAAAGACTGGCTAAGTTGACCGGATTTATCCGTCATCTCAAGTTGTAATAATCTTGATCCAATCCTCAAAAAGTCTTTATTGGAGGAGGAATCAATATCAAGCCAACTTGTGTTCAAATTAATTACCGAAATATTATCTTTTAATGTAACAAAGTGTGGCTTGTTCCATACAAAATCTTTTTCATCAAAAATTCTCGAATAAGCATCATTAAAATTCTTGTGACTTTCAAGAAGCATAGCGACATCTTCATCTTTAATACTATCAATCACAGAAGAGTGATCTTTTTTCTTTTTGCCATTAAAGAGTCTTTGAAGCACCGCCTGTGTAACAGTTCTATCATGATCATGGTTGCCTGGAACTATAAAAACGGAGTCCTTTGTTAACTTCATTATTTCCATAAGTTTTTTTATAAACTCTATGGTTTCCTCATCAGCTTTTGCGTTGCCGTTTAAAATATCGCCGGTAATAAACAAATGAGTGAAAGGCTCGGTTTGATCTAACGATTGTATTCTCTTCAAGAAATCTTCTCTCAAAGAATGCGATTCGTAGTTCTTATAATTGAAATGTATATCTGACAAATGCAACCATTTTATTGGCATAATAGCCTCCCTATTTTTGTTTCACATTTTGGTACAATCCATCTGTTTTCATGCACTCTTCAATTTCAGTGATGCTGTTTTCATTCTTGTTTCCAACCCAAACCCTTGTGCCAACTGTACCAGCAATAATAAAAAAGATATATTCAGAGCCGGTTTTATCAACAGCAAGTGTCTGTTTCCAGTCTTCCCAGTCTATAGATGATGGCACAGGGATATCCTGAGGATGAGTATGCCAAACACCCATATAATAACTCTTATTTCTTTGAGCTCGTTTAAGAAATAAATTGTGCGATGGATCTTTAATGTCGAATCGAATTCGAGTTTTTTTATCCAATTTCTGCGGCACAGAAACCGATTCTAAAACAATGTTACCAGTATCTTTATGTTGGTATCCAATAATATATCCGCCGCTTTCCGGCTTATCATGATTGTCTTGTAACCATTCGGACATCTCATCCAAAACTGCGGTCAATATATCAACCACTTTCCCGTTTGGCAACTGCATTTTGACGCACCCATCATTGAGTATTATCGCCACAACAACGGCACCTCTTTTCTTCAAATGTATCGAAGTCATAGACTACTTTATCGGGAGCAATATTTATTAAACAATTCTCTTCTTTGGCGCCACTCTCTATTTCCTTTATGAAAGTAAGCAAAGCAGAAACAGTTCTCAATATAACAGCAGACCCATAAGCCACACGTGTAGCTCCACAACCGTTACTAATAGTATTACTAATGACGATATCTTCCTCTACGACATTAACTTTGTTGTTAATCAAATCGCCTTTTCCGTCAGTAAATAAGCATTCAAAACAGCCTTGCTGATGATAATCAATTGATAAAATATGGCTATGCTCCCCGCCTGCCTCTAACCATGCAAACAACACACGGGATTTTATGTTTTTCTCTTTCAAAATGCGATTCAATTGTAATTGAATATCACTGCTGCCTACCGTGAAAATAATATAATCATAATCATTTATTTGATCTGTTATGTCTTGGGCATAAAAATTCTTTTCATGGGAGTCTACTACTATTTCGGGATGCATTAATTCCAAATAGAATTTCAAGGTGGTAGCCTTGTTTCCACTCTTTAAAATTCCGCCATATGCCCAACGCATAAAATTCTCCGACGAAAGACGATCTCCATCATATATGGTTAATTGCTTAAATCCATTTTTGACAAGTTCCCAAGCAACATAACTTCCCAAGGAACCAGCACCTATTAGCAAAACTCTTTTGTTAGAGCAAGACGATGAATTGCCTATAATATCATTCAAATATGCATAATCCTCTCGTTGTATAGACATTGTTTGCACTTCAAAGTTACCTTCTAAAATTCTTGCTAATAGGGTCTTATTGCCAGCACTGTTTTTCATGGTTAATCTTGCCATAAAGGTTATTGGCAAAGCATTAACTACCATGGAAAAAATCAAATCAATGCAATTGTAATGAGTAGTTTCATCTTTAATCGCATCAAAAGTAGAACAACTGATATGTCTAATTCTTTTTCCATATAGTATTTCAATAATCTCGGACACTCCCCATTTTTTCTTTTTGGTCGGCGGAAGAATGCCTCTATTATCTATAATTGGAATAAAAAATGCTTCAATATCACTTCTACGTTGCCAAACTCTATCTTTGCTCTTGCTTTTTCTTTCATCTATATCAGATAAGACGATATCAGGTGCCAGGTACCGGCGAATTTTTTCACCTTGATAAACTCCCATTCTGACATATTCATCGGTATTTCTTAAAAAAAGTTGTGCATTATCATTATTGGAAACAGAATTCCAATAATAGAGAAATTCTCTTTGATATTCTCTCTCCTTTTCCTTTGGGGACAGCTGCATCAATTCGATCAGTCGTTCGATTTCGTCTGTTATTTTTTCTTCAAACGATTGCAAAAAAGAAACTACACTTCCTGATTGATGAAGACAAACAAATCTATATTTGCCCTTTGCTAAAACATCATCCCCTTTAAAATCGATTTCGCTCAACATTATGTGAGGATAATCAAAATCATCATCTATAATTAATATGACGGCCACCGATGTGGGAGTTTGTTCTTCAGGACAAAGAAGAGCAAATGTCTTTTTCATTAATGAGAAAGTTACCACCTTGTCATTTGACCTGGAATCATCAATTGTTATTTCCGGATATAATTCTAAAATACTTCTTGCCAAATTACTATCAGCCAAAACTATGCTCCCTCTTGTTTTGTGTCGTTGCAGATGCTGCCTGCTTGGGCGGAATTACAAACTCTGAGCCAAGAACGCGTTGCACATAAATTCCTGCCTCATGATCAGACTCCACATTAACAGCGTTTGTCAAATTTTCCACCGCCGTGCAAATCCTATTATAAAATGTAAACATATATGAACTGCTACTCTCGCGCATTTTTTCGAAAATATCCGTATACGGTTTCACCGGAAGATATCTGGATATATCAGCACCTATGACATTTCCATATCGGTCCACTGTCACAGTAAATTTGTTCTTGATATTTTTCATGGTTTTTTGCAAAGCTACCAAATCATCGTCTTTTCCTTCCGAAGTTTGAGAAACGAAGCAATCACACGCAAGATATGTCAAGCCTATACTCGGGGGAACCTCATGATCACGTGTAGAACTGGAATACTTTTCATTTTTCCATTTCTTTATGTAGCAAATTATTCTCCTAAGTTGATCATTGCCATTAATTTTCCCACACAAATCATCGTTCAATCCATCCGGATCAGCTTCTTCCCATGAATAATTATCCGATGTAGATTTTCCTCTTGCCAAATATACACTATCTCCATCTTTAGCATATAGCGGCAAATCAATATGCAACCATTCCTCCCCATTGTCATGATACACAGCTCTCACGCAAGGTTCTTTTATCTCAACCGTGCGAGAAGAAATATTGATTGCATCACGCAAGTACCCCTTTATTTTTCGCGGATCGTCATTGTCGCTTATACTCAGCGGAATCATAACTGCCACATCACGGTCAACGACATCCGAATGAATGGTGGTATTATATTTGTAGCTTCCCTGGTCAAACATTCTAATATCACTTTTATTTACCTTAATTCCGTGATCATCCAATACACCCGGGAACTTATCTTTTATCTCACCTTCAAGAGTTTCTCTTTTTTCAATGAGGACAGCAGTTTCGCTATCGATTCGAATATCTTTATAAAAATCCTCAAACTCTTTTTTTAACTTCATAACAATTACCACCCTTCGATTAAATAATCTTTTATATTAATATTCCGTTACAATGATCCACCTCATGCTGAACAATCTGCGCCGTCCAGCCGGTGAAGTTTTTCGTGCGTATTTGCATTTCCAAGGTCTGATACTGAATCTTGATGGTTTTATATCGCTTGCACTTACGTGGACCGCCGAGAAGTGACAGACAGCCTTCCTCGGTGTCGTACGCGCCGTCCTTCTTGATGATCTCAGGATTGAGCATTACGGTATACGTAGGAGCTCGTCCGCTCTCATCAAGAAAGGCGATAATGCGTTTGCGCACACCGATCATATTCGCTGCCATGCCAACACAAGTCTCCCTGTGTGCCATCAGCGTATCAAGCAAGTCCTGAGCGATCTGCAGATCTTCTTTTGTTGCGACCTCCGACTTTCCTGCAAGGAATATCGGATCATGCATCAGTTCTTTAATCATATCTTCACTCCATAAGTCCAAAATGCTTGGCAATCATATCGCAAACCTGCTCTCTCGTATCCGTGCCGTCGTCCTCGCGCACAACTGTGAAAAAGCCGCTGTTTGCGTATTCGTCGTAGTGTTCTTTGCTGTTGATACGTTCCAGACCCTTGCGATAGTTGTCCATAACAGCTGAGGGATCATCGCAGCTGTCGATAACGCCGAGAAGAAACTGTTTTTCGGGATCCTCACGGTCAAAGAAGCGTTCCACGCTCATAGACTGCGGCGACAGCATGACTGCGACATGATTGTAATCGGAGATTTCCTTGAGAATGTCAAGGGGAATATTTGTATCCACGATCACCTTCTTGCCTTGCGATATGGCGATCAGCTCGGCAACCTCAAACTCTGCCGCCTCGCGACCGACGGCATACATCCACCGCTCGTATTCCTCGGGCGTGCGAGTGACAAATTCGCACCAATCGGTGAGGCTCCTGTTGTAGCAGAGATCGGGATGCGTTTCGGGTGTTGCCACGATCTCGGAGACCGCCATGTGATAATTCTCACCGCAGCACACCATGTCGTACCGCTCGGCAAGCATCTTGACCGTGGTAGACTTGCCTGCATAGGCAGTTCCGGTGATGAAATAGACGTTTTTCAAATAGTGCTTCAGAACATTGTTTTCAATCTTCATTTCTATACCTTTTTTTATTCAACTCCCTGCATCCCCATCAGCTTGACCAAGTCGCCAAAGCTCTTGTCATACTGTGCCTGAGAGATAGCACCGTTTTGCAGGAAGGTATCAAGCAACTTTTTCTGCTGACGGAACAGTTCAACCTTCTGCCAACGCCCCTTGGTCATAAGATTCGAGTGCCCTGTGCGGATCTCGCCGAGAAGCGACACCTCAATGCCCTCGGTCTTGCGCTGATAGACAAATCCCAGCTTTTCCTGCACGCGGCGGCTTTTCTCGTTGCCATCGTAATAGCCGCACCAGATGCGGTTCATGCCAAGATCCTCGAATGCGTAGCGGAGCATCTCGCGCGAGGCTTCGGGAATGAGTCCCTGCCCCCAATATGGCTTGCCGATCCAATAGCCAAGTTCGTATTCATCGTCCGTTTCGGCAAGGTCGTTGCGATGAAAGCCAATGCTACCAATTGGTTTGCCGTTCTCCTTGAGGCACACCGCATAGGTCTCGGGCGCGGACAGAACCGTGCGAATGATCTCGCGGCTGTTCTCCACGCTCGTGTGGGGCGGCCACCCGGCAGGTGGGCCTACTTCGGGGTCGCTGGCGTATTTATATAATTCTTCCGCATCATCCTCGCACCACGGGCGAAGAATGAGGCGGTTTGTTTCTAAAATCATAATATTTCTCCATTTAAGAACGCATCCGCCTGTTCTCTGCTCTTGAAAACAATCACCGTTTTGCCGGCATTATATTTGTCGATCAGTGCGTATATCGTGGGCAGATTTTTGTTTGGAAATTCCTCGATCTCTCTTTTTAAGTTAGGATCGAGTTCGGTATCAATCCACGGCATATCGTAGCGTTCCTTACCAAGACGGGAGATTGCGCCATCAAGGCAGACCTCCGCGGGCAGATCGAACAGAAAGACCGTGTCGCATGCAAAAATCCGACTTTCTATGGTTCGGCTGTAATTTCCGTCTATGATCCAAGAATCCAGCGCAAGAATCTCGGCCAGACGCACGTCGTATTCTTCTCTTGAAATATGGGTTCTGTCGGGCTTGTGCCAAATGGCATCGAGGTAAAATAGCGGCAACCCAATCTTGTCTTTCAGTTTCTCGGCAAAGGTCGTTTTTCCTGAACCAGGGCAGCCGATTACAATAATTTTCTTCATTTCTGATTTCCTTCGATTATCTGCTTTTTAGCCCATGCAAACAAAACTTCTGACATTGTGCCAAACTCCACAGTATCGCCGTTTTTTAGCTTCAAGAAGATTTCAATAATCTTTCGTTCATCGGCTGAAACTACGCCGAGCAGGTCTTTTTGAGTTTTTATGTATTTCCCCGTCTGCTTGAAAGCGATAGCCTGTACAACAAATGAGGCGGATTTATATAGCCCGTACAAAATTTCATCACTGTTTTCGTGAAGCATATTATGCACACATCCGTGATAGATGTTACAAGCGCCGATCTTGATCGCTCTTCTCAAAGCTGCCTCATCAATCACCGCAAGCAATTCATCAAGGCTTCCTTTTATCGGGGTCGTATCATGATAGAACTGAAAAAGGTCGGAAGGCTCCCAATTCAAAAGCTCGTCCTTTCCCGAAAGAAAACCGCAGATTATCTCTCTCTCTGGCAGAGCGTCCAGCATAGTATTGTATTTTTGAATATCCGAGGCGGACAGTTCGTCAAGTATCACGACAATGTCTATGTCGCTTGTTTCAGTCGCCTCACCGCGACCGTAACTGCCTTGTAAGCCCACAAACCATACACGGTTTGCAAAAGTCTCATTTAATGTCTGCAAGAAATCTTGCATCCAAACAGAAATATCTATCACCAAAGTCACCTCCGTCAAATTGGAATTTGTCATTTATAATACTTATCTATGCCGCCATAGCCAACTATCATTTTCCCGTCATGAGTCTTTTTCAAAAAGCTTTCAAGCCGCTTTTTGAACTCATCGGGACGTTTCCTTGCCGCATCGATATAAGCAATTCGAATTCGTTTATACGGCTCAGAGAATTTTCCGTAGTTTTCCCACGCGACCGCATCCACCTTTATCGCATCAAGGATATCGGTTGGAAACACATACGGCTCTCGAATCAACGGCAACACACTATCCCTTATTCTTGGATGGAGCATTCCTTGTTCGTCAAGCCAAATCAGTCTTTCTATGTTTGGGCGTGAGTAGGGGCTTCCCTTTTTTCTCGGTGTAAACCGTTGCGCGCGATGCGTAGGATCGATGTGCTTAATCGTGCTGTCGATCCAACCAAAGCAAAGAGCCTCTTCAACCGCATCGTTGTAGGAAAGCGCCTTGTCGCCCGACTCCTTCATCGGAAAAACGAACCAAATCTCACATTCCGTTTCAAAGTGCTCGGCAAGCCACTCGCGCCATATTTCTCGTTCACTTGTGTAAATTGTTTTCATTGTTTTGCACTGAAAATTAGATTTGTTAATTTCACAATTCTTTTTTTACTAAAATATACTCGTTACTTCGCAGCACTTCCTCAAATCCACATTTGAGGAATAATTCAACAGAAGAATTGTCAATGGCGATATCATCATAGAGTTCCTTTATGCCGTTTTCTTTTGCAATTTCGCATAGAAACTGTAACGCCTTGCGACCATATCCTTTTCCACGATACGGAGCGTAAATAACGACATCAGCAATGTAAATCTGTCTTTCTTCGTCAAAATAATATGCTACCTCACCAACAAAAGCATCATTATCCTGAATGTATCTGTAAAAACGCTTTCCGCTGTGGTCTGTAATCCATCGTTGATGCCAATTTGTCCATTTTTCTTTTGGAAACGGGATTGTACCTCCATAGGCGTGATTGTAAGCCATCGTCTGCTCATCATCCATCATTTTTTCCTTAAACCACAAGTCCTCGATATGAGGTTCATACAATTCAAGCATTTCCTCACCTCGTCAAATACTTATTTTCCAAACTGTTCGGTCATTGGAATCTGTTTATTTCAAACCGCATTCTTTATACAGTTCTTCAATGCACGGAGCCTTGAATGCGATATACTGCTCTATCTCGTCGGGAAACAACTCGGCGGCTTTTTCTTTTACCAAGCTGTATTTCCGAACAGCTTCGGGGGTGCGTCGGAGAAAATCTCTGAATGTAATATGGCGGCGTAATTCCTCCGAATCCTGCGGACACACATATAAATGATGCAACATCAAATGGGGCTTATCAGTATATTTGAATGCTTCTCTGTCCTTGATTCCGAGGTCGCCCTCGTGAATGTATTCGATGGCATCGAGCTTTTGAACAACAGCATCAAACACCGAATAATCGCGGATGACAACGTCGATGTCAATACAAGGTTTGGCAGACATCCCCTTGACCGAGGTACTGCCAATGTGCTCGATACCGAGCATCAAATCACCAAGAGCCGTTTGAATTTCCGCACTGATTGCCTCAAAGGCGGATTCCCACGCTACGTCATAAGGCAAAACTATCACTTTTTTTGTTTTCATCTACAGAGCATAATCCTTTATAATTTCCATAATATCTTTTCTATATACATTCCCGCCGAGAACGTTGCCATTCGGCTCAAACGACAAACACCGCACGTCACGGGGATCCTCCACGTATGGATTTTCGGGAAGCTCGTCCGAGAAATACTCCGCAAGATATTTCAGCGCGTTTCCCTCGGGGAAAATGACATTTCCCTCGTTTACGGAAATTCCCATATCCGCGAAGCTGTCGAGAATCTCTCTTGTTTTTCTGTTGTACGGATTGTCATCCGTTACGCTCACCAGCCACGCAGGCTGAAGGCGAATCGGGATGTCGCACGCCTTCGCTTCTGCGGCAAACCGCTTCACCACGTCAAGCGGTATCGTTTCCTGATGGAAAGCATCCACCGACAAAAGCAGATCGTTCACGCCGCACGCGGCAAGTTGCTCCGCGACCTCACGAATTTTATCGGTATTCTTTGAAAAATAACCGTTGGTGATGACTTGCCGTTTGGGGATATTCAGCTCTTTGGCGGCCGCCATAATTCGCTCGACCGCGTCCGTGTACAAAAGCGGCTCACCGCCAAAGGTCATGACCGTTTTAATTTCGTACTCCGCCGCAATCTTGTGCACCGCATCCGCAGCAATTTGCGGATCGATACATTCACCGCAAGACGCGTGGTCACCCTCGGAACAGTGCTTGCACCGCCCCGTGCAGGCGTAGGTCACGACGAACTCGATCTTGTTTAGATTCTTAAGACATTGGTTCATATTTACTTCGTGTAGGCAGCAATTGCATCAGCTGCAAACTCAGCAGTTCCCTCGCCATACTTGTCGATATTCTTCTTAAATCGCTCGTCGGCAACGTACATCTTGCCAAGCCCTGCGAGGATCTCGTCGGTGCAAGTGTAGTAGTTGGCGGTGATGTGCGCTTGAAGCTTGGCTACAAGTGCCTGTGCTTCTGAAGAATCAGCACTCGCACCGCTCGTCTTGCACGCGGCAAACTCTGCAAAGATCGCCATTAAGCCGTTGTTTGCCTCAACCCACTTCTCTTTTGTGTAATTCTTTGTCTTTTGCTCGTGCTCTCGATAGGCATCGGTGTTGCCCCAGCGTGCACGAGCTTCGGATTCGTAATCGTTTATCATATCAATTTTTTCTCCTTATCATCACTTGAAAAACGCCATCAGCAAGGTACCTGCGACCATCAGGCAAAGTCCAAGGAAGGATTTTTTCGAAAGCTTTTCCTTGAACACGAAATAAGAAAACGCAACGGTTACGATGATACTCAGCTTGTCGATTGGCACAACTACGCTGACAAGTCCATGACCGATCGCGTAATAGTAACACAACCACGATGCTCCCGTGGCGATGCCCGAAAGCGAAATGAATAGCAGT
>JBGVLA010000033.1:0-4187 GCA_045124015.1 Eubacteriales bacterium
AGCTCTACGAAGAAAACGATATGCTGTATGTAAAAGCATAAAGAAAAGCCGACTTTCGTCGGCTTTTCTTTTTATAAAATTACTGTTTGCGTGCTTTCAATGCTTCGCCAAATTCCTTGACGGCTGTATAGTAAGCCTCCGGAACAGAACCATCTCCACGGGGAGCAATGTTCAGAAGCAAGTTACCGCCCCATTTTTCGCAGGTTTCGTACTGATTCATGGTGATTTCGAGCTTGCGGTATTTGTCCGCATTGCGAACGTAAGACCAACCGCCGCCAACGTGCCAGATCTGACAGGTTTCCCAAGGCATATCGGGTTTTTCTTTGGGAAGTCCACATTCAAATTGCGAGCAATAGTCGCCGATGCCAAAGCCCCAAAGACGGTCGTTGACAACGATATGCGGCTGAAGCGAACGAATCTCCTCAATGGTGATAGCAGGACCAAGGTCCTTCACGGAGCCGTCAAACCACAAAAGATCGATATGACCGTAGTTTGTGAGAAGCTCACGAACCTGCGCGTTCATATATTCGATGTAGCGGGCATAATGCTCTGCAGGCATTTCGGGGATCGATTCGAGCGGCTCGTGGTCGATACCTTCAAAGGGATGCTCGGGATTACCCTGAGAGAAATTGCGGTAGTTTCTGTCAAAATGCCAATCGGGGGGAGAATAATAGAAGCCGACCTTCAGACCTACCTTACGGCAAGCGTCTACGTATTCACGAACGAGGTCGCGTCCACCCATATAGTTCTTGGTGGAAAAATCACTCACCTCAGAGGGCCAAAGCGAGAAGCCGTCGTGATGACGTGTAGTGAGAATGGCATAGGTGAAGCCTGCATCCTTTGCGGCAGAAAGCCATTCCTCGGGGTTATACTTGTCGGGGTTGAATTTCTCAGCCAACGCCCAATATTCACGAGGAGTAGCGATGCCGTTGCCTTTTTTGCGGCGAACGGGATTATCCATCATGCCCCAGGAAATATCAAGGTCGCCATGAACCGCGGAAATGCCGTAATGGATGAAAAGACCGAGCTGCACGGGCTGATAAAACCACTGTGCGCCGGGGTGCGTGGTTCTTTCGAACTTCATGCCTTCGTTTGCAACATTACCAATGATGGAATGTTGATCGGAAACAATGTTATTTGCGCTCATTGTATTTCTCCTTTTTCAAAATATTTTTTCTTTATTTTATCATATTTGCTATCAAAAGTCAATCCTTTTTGACGGATGCACTTTTCCTACCGGAGAAGAAAAGTATAATTTCGCCCTTGACAAAAGCAAAAATACATGATAGAATGATATAAATAGGCAACGAAGGAACAAGTACGCGCAAGGTGCTTCATGCAGAGAGCCGTCGGCTGGTGAAAGACGGTATGAGCTTTTCGCGGAAATACACTCCCGAGCCGCACACCGAAAGATCTTGTAGGCTGTGTCGGGTGCGCCCGTTATCGCGCAGGAGTCCATGCAACTCCATAAGGCTTATTTTGTGAAAAATAAGCAAACTGAGGTGGTAACACGAAATTTTTCGTCCTCTGTCCATGTTTTTGGGACAGTGGCTTTTTTATTTTTAGGAGGAAAAAAACAATGGGAATTTATGAAGAACTGCAAGCGAGAGGTCTGATCGCGCAGGTAACAGATGAAGAACACATCCGCGAAATGATAAACGAAGGCAAAGCGACCTTCTATATCGGCTTTGACTGCACCGCAGACAGCCTTACCGCAGGCCACTTTATGGCACTCACCCTTATGAAGCGCTTGCAGATGGCAGGCAACAAGCCGATCGCCCTCATCGGCGGCGGCACGACCATGATCGGCGACCCCTCGGGCCGTACCGACATGAGAAAAATGCTCACAAAGGAAGACATCGACCACAACGCTGAATGCTTCAAGCGTCAGATGGAAAAATTCATCGAATTCGGCGAAGGCAAGGCAATGATGGTTAATAACGCCGATTGGCTCCTCTCCCTCAATTATGTTGAGCTTCTCCGCGAGGTTGGCGCTTGCTTCTCCGTCAATAATATGCTTCGCGCTGAATGTTATAAGCAGAGAATGGAAAAGGGTCTTTCTTTCCTTGAATTTAACTACATGATCATGCAGTCCTACGACTTCTACTACATGTACAAGAAATTCGGCTGTAATATGGAATTTGGAGGCGACGACCAGTGGTCGAATATGCTCGGCGGTACAGAGCTTATCCGCAAGAAACTCGGCAAGGACGCACACGCCATGACCATCACCCTTCTCACCGACTCCAATGGTAAGAAGATGGGTAAGACCGCAGGCAACGCCGTATGGCTCGACCCCAACAAGACCAGCCCGTTCGAATTCTATCAGTACTGGCGCAACGTAGGCGATGCTGACGTCATGAAGTGCATCAAGATGCTCACATTCCTTCCCCTTGATGAGATCGAAGCGATGGAAGCATGGGAAGACAGCCGCATCAACGAAAAGAAAGAGATCCTCGCATACGAGCTTACTGCTCTCGTTCACGGCAAGGAAGAAGCAGAAAAGGCAAAGGAAACCTCTCGCAACCTCTTCAAGGGTGCAGGCAATAGCGCAGATATGCCCACGACCGAGATCGCGGAAGCAGACCTTACCGACGGCAAGATCGGCGTGCTCGATCTTATGGTCAAGGGTAAGCTCGCTCCCTCCAGAAGCGAAGCAAAGCGTCTCGTTATCCAGGGCGGCGTTATGATGGATGATGCAAAAGTAGAAGCCTTCTCCGCACAGGTAGAAGCAGATGCTCTCAAAAACGGCGTCGTTATCCGCAAGGGTAAAAAGGTATTCCACAAATTCATTCTCAAATAAGATGAGATCGATTGGAAGCAATTTCTGAGTATATGCAAAAAATCTCTGTCAGCCAACAGCTGACAGAGATTTTTTTATATCCTATCTTTAACGCATATCAATATAATAACCTTCTGCGTAGTATTTATAGAAATACGAGGAATCTCCCATACTCATAAAATCAAAAAGCTCGCTGACCGTCAAAAAGGTATATCCCTCTGCCGTAAGCTTTTGCAAAACACGCTCCAAAACCTTCGGCGTGATGCCCTTGATATCGTGCATCAAAACGATGGCACCGTCAAGCGGATAACCGATGATCATATCGTAAGTCTTGCGGATCGCTTCCTCTTCGCTGATCTCGCCATTGACGTAATCGGCATTGAAGGACCAATCAAGAGAATCGTTATTCCACAAAATGGTGTGCATACGAAGCCCCGAGTCATACATTGCCTGCATGACCGCAAGATTCGTATTGCCGCCGGGCGGACGAAGCAAGGTCATCTGATAGCCACAGAGCGCCTTTACCTTATCGTTGGTCGACTGTATCTCCGCATAGATCTCTGCCTGCGTCAGCTTTGTGAGGTTTTCGTGATTTTCCGTATGGTTGCCGATCTCGCACCCAAGCGCAACGGCACGCTTCAGCGAATCCGCCTTGGATGTGGAAAGCTGATAGCCGTTCACGAAAAATGTTGCCTTGGCATTGTATTTTTCGAGAAGATCCAAAATCTCGGGCGTATAATAGAGGCTCGGACCGTCGTCAAATGTCAGCGCGATGTATTTTCCCGTTGGTTTCACAAAGGGGTTTTCATCCACCGTTGTCTCCGTGGTACTTACCGTCGTCTGTGTTGTCGTCTCAGAAACCGTTGTAGAAACGGGCTCGGCATCGGTCGTCTGCAAAGGCGTGGTTACCTCGGGTGTCGTCGGAATCTCCGAGGATGCTTCGCTGTCAAAAAGCGTGATCCCCCAAATGCCGACGATGATACAAAGCGCAGCCGCGGCGATCAATATGATAATCAAAAGTTGCTTTTGAAAAACCGTATTCAAAACAAAATCATCCTTTCCGAACACGAGCCGCATACGTTTTATCAGATTCTCTGCGGCAAGATCTCTCGATAATGGCGATAAAATTCCTCATATCTGCCTTCATCCAGCGCTTCGCGTATCTTTTCCATCAAATCGTTGTAGAAATAGAGATTATGAAGCACGGCAAGGCGCATACCGAGCATTTCATCCGCCTTGAGGAGATGACGGATGTAGCTTCTCGAATAGTGTTTGCACGCAGGACACTGACAATTCGGGTCAATGGGAAGCGGGTCGCGCTGATATTTCTGATTGTTGATATTCATGGTACCGTTCCATGTGAAGATATAGCCATGGCGCGCATTGCGGGAAGGCATAACACAGT
>JBGVLA010000034.1:0-19094 GCA_045124015.1 Eubacteriales bacterium
CAACACACAAGGTTAACAGTGTTAACCACAAGTTTGGATTTGATGATTGGAAAGAGGTATTGGTTATGATATCCAAAAAAATGGAAGCGCTTGGCGTGAAAAAATCCGTCATTCGTGAGATTTTTGAATACGCAAAAAAGAGAAAAACCGAAATCGGCGCTGAAAACGTTTTTGATTACAGCATCGGAAACCCCAGCGTCCCTTCTCCTGCGGACGTAAAGGAGGCGTTGCTTACCCTCTTGATGGAAACAGATTCCGTTCAGTTGCACGGTTACACTTCCGCACAAGGCGACCTTAGCGTTCGCACCGCTATTGCAAATTATTTGAACCAAACATATGATGCAGGCGCATCCCCTGATTATATTTATCTTACAGTTGGTGCAGCCGCTGCGCTCACCATCTCCATGAGCGCGATTTTGGACGATGACAAGACAGAGGAGATCATAGCGTTTGCTCCGTTTTTCCCCGAATATAAGGTCTTCGCAGAAAAAGCAGGCGCAAAGCTTGTTACCGTTCCTTGCACAGAACCCGATTTTCAAATCGATTGGCAAGCATTTGAATCCGCCTTGAATGAAAACACAAAAGCAGTCATCGTCAACTCTCCCAACAATCCGACGGGGGTCGTTCTCTCCGAGGAAACGATCTTTCATCTTTCCGCTTCGCTTCGCCGAGCAGAGGAAAGATTCGGACACCCCATCTATCTCATCGCTGACGAGCCTTACCGCGAGTTGGTCTACGGCGATGTGAAGGTTCCGTATCTGACGCGCTATTATGACGATACCATCGTTTGTTATTCGTTCAGCAAATCCCTCTCCATTCCGGGCGAAAGAATCGGCTATATTCTCGTTTCCCCCAAGATGACAAACGCAAAATCGGTCTACGCCGCCGTTCTTGGCGCGGGTCGTGCGCTCGGCTTTGTCTGCGCGCCCGCACTTTTCCAATTCATGATTCCGCATTGTCTCGGCAAGACCGCAGACATTTCCATCTATAATGAAAACCGCGAGCTTCTTTACGGTGCACTCTCCTCTTACGGTTTCACCTGTGCCAATCCCGACGGCGCATTTTATCTCTTCATGAAAACGCCCGAACCCGATGCGTATGCGTTCTGCGAAAAAGCAAAACGATATGAACTTTTGCTCGTTCCAAGCGACGATTTCGGTTTCCCCGGATACGTCAGAATCGCATATTGCGTAACCACGGAACAAATCAAGCGCTCCTTGCCTGCCTTTGAAGCCTTGGCAAAGGAATATCAACTTATATAATAAAAAGGATACACGAATTTTTATGGATAAACTCATCAAAGCAAGAGAAGAGATCAGCAACGTTGATAAAGAAATTGCTGAACTTTTCGAAAAAAGAATGAATGCCGTTCGCATGGTTTCAGAATATAAGATCGAACACGGTCTGCCGATCTATGACGCGGCAAGAGAAGAAGCCTTGATCGAACGCAACTCCTCTTATATTGAAAATGAAGAAATCCGTTCGTATTATGTGGATTTTCTCCGCAACGCCATGAAGGTCTCCCGCCAATTCCAAGCAAAGCTTATGAACGGAATGCGCGTAGCCTTTTCAGGCGTGGAAGGCGCGTTCGCATTCATCGCCGCAGGTAAAATTTTTGAAAAATGCGTCCGCATTCCCTTCCCCGACTTCAAGACCGCTTACGATTCCGTCGTGAACGGCGATTGTGATTGCGCAGTGCTTCCCATTGAAAACAGCACCGCAGGTGAAGTCGGACAAGTCATGGATATGATGTTCTCAGGTCCTCTTTGTGTCAGCGGCGTGTATGACCTCGCCGTAACGCACAATTTGATGGCGATTCCCGGTACCCGTCTTTCTGATATTGAAGAAGTTATCAGCCATCCGCAGGCACTTTCCCAGTGCGCGACATACATTCACGATCACGGCTTCCGTCAGACACAGTTCGAAAACACGGCTCGTGCGGCAAAATACGTCGCAGAGCAGAAATCTCCCCGTCTTGCGGCAATCGCAAGCGTGGAGACCGCAGAGCTTTATGGGCTTGAAATCATTGAAAAAGGGATCAACGAACGCAATGTCAACACAACGCGTTTTGCTGTTCTCACACGCGCGGCGGTCTCCGAAAAGGAAACGCCAGGCAAACATTCCATTCTTATGTTCTCTGTTCGAAATGAAGCCGGCGCTTTGGCGAAAGTAGTCAATATTATCGGTCAATTTGGCTATAATATGCGCTGTCTCAGAAGCCGTCCTATGAAGGAACTCATTTGGCAGTATTATTTCTATATGGAAGTGGAAGGCGATCTCACAAGTGAGAAAGGCGAAACGATGATAAAAATGCTTGAGCCTTACTGTGATAAACTCCGTATGCTCGGCAGCTTCCGCTATCCTGCGGTACTTTCATAAACGGAGGATACTATGACACTCAATATGAATCTCGGCGCAAACAGTTATGATATCATTCTTGAACACGGCGCGATTCAAACGGCTTCAAAATACTTGAACCTGAATCGAAAGGTATTCGTCATCACCGATGACGGCGTTCCTGCTGAATACGCCGATATCGTTTGCGCACAATGCAAACACCCCGTAAAAGCGGTCGTAGCACAAGGGGAAGACAGCAAAGGCTTCCCTACCTTTGAAAAGCTTTGCCGCATGATGCTCGAAAACGGATTCACCCGTACCGATGCCGTCGTAGCGGTCGGTGGCGGCGTTGTCGGCGATCTTGCGGGCTTTACCGCCGCATCCTTTATGCGCGGTATCGATTTTTATAACATTCCGACGACACTGCTTTCCGAGGTGGATTCCTCCATCGGCGGCAAGACCGCCATCAATCTCGGCGGTGTCAAAAACATCATCGGCGCGTTTCATCAGCCGAAATGCGTTCTCATTGACCCCGACGTTTTGAAAACGCTTCCCAAAAGACAGATTGCAAACGGTCTTGCCGAATCCATCAAAATGGCGGCGACCTTCGACAAAGAACTCTTTGAGCTCATTGAACATGAAGATATCACGGAAAATCTCGATATCATCATCGAAAGATCACTCCGCATCAAAAAATACGTTGTGGAGCATGACGAAAAAGAAAAAGGGCTTCGCAAGGTACTCAATTTCGGTCATACCATCGGACACGGCATTGAAAGCTACGAAGGGCTCCATGGACTTTACCATGGAGAATGTGTTGCGCTCGGTATGCTCCCGATGTGTGAAGGCGAAGTCAGAGAAAGACTACTCCGCGTTCTCGAAAAGGCGGCGCTTCCCACAAAGCTCGATTTTGATGCAGACCGCGTATTTGAAGCCATCACACACGACAAAAAACTCGATGGCGAAACCTTAAACGTCATCTACGTTCCCGAAATCGGCAAGTTTGAAATGAAAAAAACACACCTTTCCGACTTCCGCACCGTTTTAGAGGAGGTCTTCCGCAAATGAAAAACACCTTCGGCGAAAGCATCTCTGTAAC
This sequence comes from Eubacteriales bacterium, assembly GCA_045124015.1. Taxonomy (GTDB): domain Bacteria; phylum Bacillota; class Clostridia; order Oscillospirales; family CAG-272; genus QALR01. The sequence goes on from JBGVLA010000034.1 coordinate 3,437, forward strand.
CCTTTTCGGTGAGAGCCACGGCATCGCCATCGGCGCGATCCTTGACGGCATGGCACCCGGCATTGACGTTGACGAAGACTTTATCGCACATCAAATGAATCTGCGCCGTTCCGTTTCTTCCCTTTCCACCGCAAGAAAGGAAGCCGACATCGTGCATATCGTAAGCGGCGTCGTAAACGGCAAAACCACGGGAACGCCCATCACCTTTATCATTCAAAACGGCGATCAGCATAGCCGAGATTATGAAAAAATGAAGACCATCGCTCGTCCGGGTCATGCAGATTATACCGCATTTTGCAAGTATCATGGCTTTTCCGACACGCGAGGCGGCGGCCATTTCTCCGGCAGAATCACGGCAGGCCTTGTTGCCGCAGGCGCCGTTGCTATCCAAGCGCTAAAAAAACACGATATCCATATCGGCACGCATATCGCCAAATGCGCGGGCATTTCCGATAGACGATTTGACGACATGCAAGAAGATATTGCCCTCTTGAACGCACAAAGCTTTGCCGTTCTCGACGAAAAACAAGGCGAAATGATGAAAGAAAAGATCTCCATGGCAAAAGCAGAAGGCGACAGCGTCGGCGGCATCCTTGAAACCGTTGTCATCGGCTTCCCTGCAGGGGTCGGTGAACCTTGGTTTGATACACTGGAAAGCATGCTTGCTCATGCCCTCTTTTCCGTTCCTGCCGTCAAAGGCGTGGAATTTGGCGATGGTTTTGCCCTTGCCGACATGAATGGCAGTACGGCAAACGACAATTTCCACATTGAAAACGACACCATCACGACCGAAACCAATCATAACGGCGGTATTCTCGGCGGTATTTCAAACGGTATGCCCATCTTATTCCGTTCCGCCATCAAACCTACACCGTCAATTTATAAAAAGCAAAAAACCGTAAACTTCGGAACAAACGAAAATACAGATCTTGTCATCGAGGGCAGACATGATCCCGCCATCGTACACCGTGCACGCGTGGTCGTGGATAGCGTTACTGCACTTGTGCTTTGCGATATGCTCGCGCTTCGATTTGGCACAGATTATCTGCAAAACGGAGGTAAGATATGAAATTCGGACTCATTGGCGAACATCTGCCTCATAGCTTTTCAAAAGAGATTCATGCAAAAATCGCGCCGTATTCTTATGAACTTTGCGAGCTTACCCCTTGCGAGGTCGGCAATTTTATGATGCTCCGTGATTTCAAAGGAATCAACGTAACCATTCCCTATAAGCAGACCGTCATTCCCTTTCTTCATGAAATTGACGACGCTGCAAAAGCGATCGGCGCTGTCAACACCATCGTCAACCGCGACGGTAAGCTTTACGGCTACAATACCGACTTTTACGGCATGACCGCACTCATCAAGCGTTTGGGGCTTGATATCAAAGGCAAAAAAGTCCTGATCCTCGGCACAGGAGGCACATCCAAAACCGCAAATGCCGTATCCCAAGCGCTCGGCGCAAAATCTATCATCACCGTCGGCAGAAATGCAGGAAAAGCCGTCATTTCCTACGACGATTCCTACGCCTTGCACACCGATGCGGATGTGATCATCAATACGACCCCTTGCGGTATGTATCCGTATCCCGACGGCAAGGAAGGCATGGCAGGTACGCCCATCGACCTTGCGAAATTCCCAAGCGTCAAGGGTGTCATCGATGCCGTTTATAATCCGCTCCGCACCAATCTCGTCATGGATGCCATTGAAAGAGGGATCCCTGCGGAGGGAGGACTCTATATGCTCGTGGCGCAGGCAATCAAAGCCGCAGAATATTTCATGGACACCAAGCTCGATGATTCTCTTTATGAATCCGTTTTCAATGAGATCCTTACATCCAAAGAAAACATCGTTCTGACGGGTATGCCCGGAAGCGGAAAAAGCACCGTCGGCAATGTGCTTTCAGACGTAATGCAACGCGAATTTTGCGATACGGATGCAGTCATCGTTCAAAAAGCAGGCAAAGAGATCACCGAGATTTTCGCAGAGGTCGGAAACGACGGCTTCCGCAAAATCGAAGCGGAGGTCGTAGCCGCAGTTGCAAACGAAAAGCGAGGCGCTATCATTGCAACGGGCGGCGGCGCCATTTTGCGCGACGACAACGTTCGAGCACTCAAGCGCAACGGACGCATTTATTTCCTGAATCGTGATCTCGACAAAATCATGCCTACGGACGACAGACCGCTTTCCAAGGACCGCGAGGCGCTCGAAGCGCGCTTCCGCGAGCGCTATTCCCGTTACATGGGAACCTGCGATATGGAAATCAAGTCCGACGAAATTTTGGAACATACCGTTTCCGCCATTCGGGAGGATTTTTTGAAACAATGAAAATTTTAATCATCAATGGCCCTAATCTCAATATGCTCGGCATTCGTGAGCCTGCCCACTACGGCAAGGAAACCTACGCCGATCTTCTCAAAAAGATAGAAAATCACGCAAACGCCAAAGATATTGCCGTCGAATTTCGCCAATCGAATCACGAAGGCGACCTCGTCGATTATATCCAATCTGCGTATCAGACTTTTGACGGTATCGTCATCAATCCCGGTGCATATACCCATACGAGCATCGCAATTCTCGACGCAGTCAAGTCCGTCGGCGTTCCGACCTGCGAGGTACATATTTCCGATGTCAATGCGCGTGAGGATTTCCGTAAGATCAGCTATATCCGTGCGGCTTGCGTACTAACGATTTCGGGACACGGAACAAATGGCTATCTCGAAGCGATAGATTATCTGTTTGAGCATTTTAATCCGAATACATAAGGAATTGATATATATTATGAAAGTTACATTTGAACCATCTTATTTGCATGGTACGGTCAAAGCACCGCCATCCAAAAGCATGGCACACCGTATGCTCATCTGTGGCGGACTCGCAACAGACGGAGAAAGTATCATTCACGGCATTTCCACCTCCGATGACGTAACCGCAACACTCGCCTGCTTGACATCGATGGGGGTTACAGCATCCAAAACCGGCGATATCGTAACGATACATGGTACCGATATGCGCTCAGCCAAGCCTCATAATATTTTGAATTGCCACGAAAGCGGCAGTACGCTTCGATTTTTCATTCCGCTTTGTCTTATGAGCGGAGAAAAGATCTCTTTGACTGGTACCAAAAAGCTTCTTTCTCGTCCATTGGGTGTTTATGAAACGATTTGTGCGGAACAGAAGCTTTATTATAAACAGACCGAAGATTACGTTGAGGTCCAAGGCAAACTCCGTGCCGGAGAATATCGAATTCCGGGCAACATCAGTAGCCAATTCATCAGTGGTCTGCTCTTTGCGCTCCCCCTTTGCGACGGAGATACTACCCTCAATATCATCCCTCCCATCGAAAGCCGTTCATATTTGAATCTCACCATTGAAGCACTCGCACTTTTTGGTATAGAGATTCAATGGCTTGATGACAAAACGCTTTTTATCAAAGGCAATCAAAGCTATCATGCCCATGAAACTACGGTGGAAGGCGATTACTCTAACGCGGCATTCTTCGCAGCCCTTTTGCTTTTCGGAAACGAAATCAACATCACGGGGCTCTCGGAGACCAGCAGTCAAGGCGATAAAGCCTATATCAAATTTTTTGAAATGCTTTCCAAAGGTACACCGACCATTCATATCGGAGATTGTCCCGATCTGGGTCCTATCCTGATGGCTGTTGCTGCAGCCAAGCACGGTGCTGTCTTCACAGGCACAAAGCGACTGAAGATCAAAGAAAGCGATCGCGGAACCGTTATGGCAGAGGAACTCGCAAAATTTGGTGTTTCCGTTACGGTTCATGATGATTCCATCGTCGTTTATCCCATGCATTTCTATAAACCAACCGAAATCCTTCACGGACACAACGATCACCGCATCGTAATGGCGCTTTCCACATTGCTTACCATCACAGGCGGTGTCATCGATGGTGCCGAAGCTGTTAAAAAGAGCTTTCCCGAATATTTTGACATAATGCAATCACTCGGCGCTAAGCTCATCATCGAATGATTTTCCCAAGAAAGGTAATTCCCACATGAAACTCGATACCAGTAAAAAAATACTCATCGTTGGTCTTGGCTTGCTCGGCGGTAGCTACGCAAGAGCACTCACAAAAAAAGGTTATTATGTAACCGCAATTACCCGAAGCCAAAGCTCCATCGATTATGCCCTTTCCGAAAAAATCATTACAAAGGGCGCAGCCTTTGTTGACCCCACTCTCGTCGGAGAAGCCGACCTCATCGTTTTTGCTTTGTATCCGCACGTTTTCATCGATTGGATTCGTGAAAACCAGAGCCTTTTCAAATCGGGCGCCATCATCACAGACGTAACCGGTGTCAAAGGCGCTATCGTCGATACGATCCAGAATATGCTCCGCTCCGACGTAGAATTTATCGCGGCGCACCCGATGGCGGGTCGTGAGGTCTACGGCGTTCAGAACAGCAACGATGCGATCTTCAAGGGCGCGAACTACGTCGTAACTCCTTCTGAAAAAAATACGCCCGATGCCATCGAGCTTTGCCGCAATCTTGGTGAAGTACTTGGATTTGCCAACGTATCCCAGCTTGCACCCGCAGAGCATGACCAAATCATCGCGTTCGTTTCTCAGCTCACGCATTGTATCGCAATGACGCTCATGACTTGTCAGCAAACGGAGCATTTGGAGGATTACACAGGCGACTCCTTCCGCGACCTCACTCGAATCGCTCGTATGAATGATGAAATGTGGAGCGAACTTTTCTTTCTCAACAAAGATGCCCTTTTGCATCAGATGACACTTTTCGAAGGCGAACTCAACCGTTTACGTTGTCTTCTTGAAACCAACAATGTCGAAGGTCTGCGTAATATGATGCGACATTCCACCAGCAGACGCGCACTTTTCGATAAAAAACTATAATTCAAAATTACTACAAAGGATGGTAAATGATTATGAACATGAACTTCATCGGTAAACTCCCGATTCCGCAGGAAATCAAAAAGCAGTACCCCATTACCCCCGAGCTTGAAGCAATCAAGGCGGAACGCGACGTAGAAATCAAAAAGGTATTCACAGGTGAATCCGACAAATTCATTCTCGTCATCGGTCCCTGCTCCGCAGACCGCGAAGACAGCGTTCTTGATTACATCTCCAGACTCCGCAATGTTCAAGAGAAAGTAAAGGATAAGATCCTCATCATTCCCCGTATCTACACAGGTAAACCCCGTACCACAGGCGACGGCTACAAGGGTATGCTCCACCAGCCCAATCCCGATGAAAAGCCCGACCTTATCAAGGGTATCATCGCCATTCGTGAGCTTCATATGCGTGCGCTCCGCGAAACAGGCTTCACTTGTGCGGACGAAATGCTCTACCCCGATAACCATCGTTACCTCAATGACCTTATCGGTTATGTTGCTGTCGGTGCACGTTCCGTCGAAAACCAGGAACACCGTCTCACAGCCAGCGGTCTCAACGTTCCCGTCGGCATGAAGAACCCCACATCGGGTGATATCTCCGTCATGATGAACTCCATCACAGCCGCACAGCACGCTCATGCGTTCATCTACCGCGGTTGGGAGGTTCAGAGTACAGGTAACCCCCTTGCACACGCAATTCTCCGTGGCTACGTTGACGAGAAGGGTCATTCCTTCCCGAACTACCACTACGAAGATCTTCTCGGTCTTGCAGACGCATATGCGGCTAAGAATCTTCAGAATCCTGCCGTTATCGTGGATACCAACCACGCAAACTCCGGCAAAAAATATCTTGAACAGATTCGTATTGCAAAAGATGTTCTTCATAGCTGCCGCCAGAACGCTGACATCAACAAGCTCGTCAAGGGCTTCATGATCGAAAGCTACATCGAAGATGGCGCACAGAAGATCGGCGAAGGCGTATACGGCAAGTCCATCACAGACCCCTGCCTCGGTTGGGAAAAGACCGAACGCTTGATCTACGATATTGCAGATCTCAGAGTTTGATTTTTTACAAACAAAACGGAGTGGATTCCTCATGAATCCACTCCGTTTTATTTGTATCAGGGCTTATTTGCCCACTTTATATCTCTTCGTTTAACTTCTTTGCAAGATTGCTGGAAAGAACCGCAAGCGAAGATGCCATATTTTCATTTTTTATGATAATATGCTCCGGAATCTCCAAGTGAGCGGGAGCAAAGTTCCATACAGCAAGAATACCTGCCTTGATCAGCGCATCACAAGCGGACTGCGCGTGCATCGCAGGAACGGTAATAATGCCAATATGTACTTTTGTCTCTTTACAAAAATCCAAAAGCCTCTCCATGGAATAGATCGGTTTTCCCGATTCAACCTTCCCTGCCTTCAATGGATCTACATCAAACGCCGCAAGGATCTTTAAGCCTGATTGGGAAAAGCCTCCATATCCAAGGAGTGCGCATCCAAGTTTTCCTGCACCGATGATGATGGCGTTATTGACATTATTATATCCGAGCGCTTCCTCAATCTGCTTGATAAGCTCTCCGATATGATAACCAATCTTCGGTTTTCCGGAGGAAGATACCGACGCAAGGTCCTTGCGTACCTGCACTTCTCCAAAACCCAACGCCATCGCGATCGTTGTTGCGGATACATAAGAGGTGTTCGCTCCTTGGGATTTCAAATAATCAAGATAAATAGGCAATCTTTGAATCGTCGCAACGGATATTTCATTTTGAGCCATAAAACTCTCCATAGCCGCCTTTGACGGCTTTCAAAAATTTTCTTCGTATCATCCAAACAGAGCTAAAACTCTGTTTGGATGATTTTGGTTTACACGTTAATTGAAGCGATCTTGTAATTAAGCAAGAGCTGCTTTGAGGTTTTCGAGCTGAGTTCTGAGCTCTGCAGGAAGCTTGTCGCCAAACTTCTTGTAGTGTTCTTCGATTTCAGCTGCTTCTTTTGTCCAAACGTCCTTATCAACGGTAAGGATGGATTTGAGTGTTTCGATATCGAAACCTTCGAGGTCTGTAAGGTCGATGTCTTCAGGCTTCGGAACATAACCGATAGGTGTTTCAACAGCGTCAACTTTGCCTTCGCAACGAGCGAGGATCCAGTTAAGAACTCTCATGTTGTCGCCAAAGCCCGGCCATACGAAGTTGCCTTCGTCGTCGGTACGGAACCAGTTAACGTTGAAGATCTTAGGTGCTTTGTCGCCGAGTTTTTCACCCATAGCGAGCCAATGTGCGAAGTAGTCGCCCATGTGGTAACCGCAGAAAGGAAGCATTGCCATCGGGTCGCGACGAACAACACCAACTGCGCCTGCAGCAGCAGCAGTTGTTTCGGAAGCCATAGAGGAACCTACGAATACACCGTTCTTCCAGTCTTTGGACTGATATACGAGCGGAGCGCACTTAGCACGACGGCCACCGAAGATGATCGCGGAGATCGGAACGCCTGCGCCCTTGTCAAATTCAGAGGAGATGCAGGGGCAGTTTACAGCAGGAGCTGTGAAACGGGAGTTCGGATGAGCAGCATAAGTGGACTTATCAGCCTTTACGAACATAGAGGGATTCCAAGGATTGCCCTTCCATTCCGTTGCGTTCTGAGGAGGATTCTTGTCAAGACCTTCCCACCAAACGGTGTTATCATCGTTGTTGATAGCAACGTTTGTGAAGATGGTGTTCTTCTTGGTGGAAGCGAGAGCGTTGTAGTTGGATTTTGCGTTGGTGCCGGGAGCTACGCCGAAGAAGCCGTTTTCAGGGTTGATAGCATAAAGTCTGCCATCAGCACCGATACGCATCCAAGCGATATCGTCGCCAACAGTCCATACCTTGTAGCCCTTTTCGCGGAGGTATGCGGGAGGAATCATCATTGCGAGGTTGGTCTTACCGCAAGCAGAGGGGAATGCAGCTGCAACATACTTAACTTCGCCTTCAGGATTTTCTACGCCGAGGATAAGCATGTGTTCAGCCATCCAGCCTTCTTTCCAGCCCTGGTAAGAAGCGATACGGAGAGCGAAGCACTTTTTACCGAGAAGAACATTACCGCCGTAAGCAGAGTTTACGGAGATGATGGTGTTGTCTTCGGGGAACTGGCAGATATATCTCTTTTCGGGGTCAACGTCGCATTTTGCGTGGAGACCTCTTACCCAGTCGTTGGAATCACCAAGAACGGTGAGAACTTCCTTGCCAACACGGGTCATGATCGCCATGTTAAGAACAACGTAGATGGAGTCAGTTACTTCGATACCTGCTTTTGCAAGAGGAGAACCGATAGGACCCATGGAGAAAGGAATGATATACATGGTTCTGCCCTTGTATGTGCCGCGAGCGATATCGTAGAGCTTAGCGTACATTTCCTTGGGGTCGCACCAGTTGTTTGTGGGGCCTGCGTTTTCTTTTTCTCTGGAGCAGATGAAGGTTCTGTCTTCAACACGAGCAACGTCGTTGGGTTTTGTTCTGTGATAGTAGCAGCCGGGGAGCTTTTCTTCGTTGAGTTTGATCATTTCGCCGGTAGAAACAGCTTCTGCACGGAGTGCTTCGAGCTGTTCTTCGCTGCCATCGATAACAACAACGTTATCGGGGGTGAGAAGAGCTTTCATGTCTTCGATCCAAGCGAGAACGGTGGGATTGGTAGTAAATCTGTTCATTTGTAATCTATCCTTTCAAAATAAAATTACGAAAAATATATACATAAGTCTTTCAAATGTCCTTGCGGTCCTCCCAAAGTCGCGAGCGGAAGACCGCATGGGACGTTCAAAAAACATTGTATCTTTTATTTTGCTTCAAATTTGGGGTTTCCATGTGTATAGGTCGGAAGAAGCTTCGGAGAAACGGTATCGGTTTCAAGACCTGCTTCTTTACGTTTAGCATCAAATGCGTCCATATGAGCCAAAGTAAGTGCGCCTACATTTACGGATTTTGCCTTTGCAGCAGCGGCTTTACCTGCATCTCTGCCGAATACGATGATATCAAGGAGGGAGTTACCCATAAGACGGTTACGTCCGTGGATACCGCCAACAACTTCGCCTGCGGCGAAGAGGTTCTCAACCTTGGTCATACAGTCAGCGTCAATGTCAAGACCGCCGTTCTGATAGTGAAGCGTGGGATATACGAGGATCGGTTCCTTGCGGATATCGATGCCGTATTTGCCGAACATACGAAGCATAGCGGGGATTCTCTTTTCGATGGTACCTTCGCCATTCTTGAGTTCGATCATAGGAGTATCGAGCCATACGCCAATACCGTCAGAGGTTTCGATACCCTTGCCTCTTGCGTTGCATTCACGAATGATGGAAGCCGCAGATACATCGCGGGTTTCCAACGGGTGCATGAATACTTCGCCGTCGGCGTTAATGAGTTTTGCGCCAATGGAGCGAACCTTTTCGGTAACGAGTGCACCGAAGATCTGCTCGGGATATGCAGCGCCTGTCGGGTGATACTGAAGTGTATCAGCATAAAGAAGCTTTGCACCTACGCGGTAACCGAGGACGAGACCGTCAGCAGTTGCGCCATAGTGGTTGGAGGTCGGGAATCCCTGGTAGTGAAGACGACCTGCACCGCCTGTTGCGAGGATAACAGTCTTAGCCTTTGCTACGAGGAGCTCCTTGGTTTCCATATTCATCAGAACTGCACCTGCGCAGTTGCCGTTTTCATCGAGAATGAGTTCAACAGCAGCAGTAAAGTCAACAACCGGAATACCGCGGTTGATAACTTCGTCGCGGAGAGTTCTCATGATCTCAGCACCGGAGTAGTCCTTTGCAGCGTGCATTCTCTTACGAGACGTACCGCCGCCGTGGGTGGTAACCATCGTGCCGTCTTCGGTCTTATCGAATTCAACGCCGAGGTCATTGAGCCACTGGATCGCTTCGGGAGCTTCGCTTACGAGTTTATAAAGAAGTTCGGGCTTTGCAGCGAAATGTCCGCCGCCAAAAGCGTCGAGATAGTGAATTGCGGGAGAGTCGTTGGGTTTGTCAGCAGCCTGAATACCGCCTTCTGCCATCATGGTGTTTGCGTCGCCAATACGAAGCTTGGTAACGATCATCGCAGAAACACCTGCTTCGTTTGCTTCGATCGCTGCGGAAGCGCCTGCACCACCGCCACCGATGATAAGTACGTCGGTTTCGTAGTCGACCTTGGTAAGGTCAACGTCAGACGCAGAGATACGGCTGTTTGCCTGCAAGAGCTCGCAAAGTTCGGTCGGAACCTTTTCGCCCTTGTTTTCACCGATGGAGAGAACCGCAAATTCATTCTGTTTATAGTCGGGATGAAATTCAGCGAGAAGCGCTTCTTTTTCATCAGCAGTCATTCTGCGAGGTTCCATTTCCGCATTCGCAACGCGATTTGCGGCAACCTTTTTCATGGATTCCAGCATTTTCTCATTATACATAAAATCGGTCCTCCTTATTTTTCGATCTCTCTATTGTTATAGAGTTCTTTCATTTCGGAAATCGGTTTCTGCATCAAAGCTTCCAAAAGTTCCTGGAATGTACCGTCTTTGATTTCCTGAACGCGATTTTCGAGATGAGCCGATTTCGGTGCAAGATATTTACCATTCAAACGTCTTGCAAGAAGAGCGACCTGCGGATGAGAAATGCCTGCAGGACAACGGGAAGAACATACGCCGCACATAACGCAGTCAAAGGATTCTTCTGCGCATTTTTCGTATTCGCCTCTCTGAGCGAATGCGATGTACTGCATAACATTGAGTTCCTGTGTGCAAGCCTTGGTGCAGGCGTTGCAACCGATACAGCTATAAATTTCAGGATAAAGCTGCATCATGATCTGTTCTGTCGGTTTTACTTTTTCAATGTCGTAAACCTTCTTTTCGAGGGGGAAGAAAGGAAGGGTTGCAACATACATATCGTTTTCAACCTTGGTCTGGCAAGCAAGGCAGGATTTGAGTTCGTTTTGACCTTTGATTCTGTAGATCGTAGCACACGCGCCGCAGAAACCGTTACGGCAACCGCAACCGCGAACGAGCTGATAACCTGCATATTCCATCGCACCCATGATGGTGAGGTTGGACGGAACTTCATACTTTTTGCCAAAGAGATAGACATTCACCATATTTTCCATTTCAAATGATCCTCCGTTTCAAGATTAATATTCATCCGGAAGCTCGGAAAGTTCATCCATCCGGAATACGGGACCGTCTTTGCAGACGTACTTGGAACCGATGTTGCATCTACCGCATTTACCGATACCGCATTTCATCTTGAGTTCCATGGTTGTGAAGATCTGCTTTTCATCAAAACCGCATTCCTTAAGTCCTGCAAGCGTGAACTTGATCATGATAGGAGGTCCGCACATGATAACGGTTTTGTCTGTGGAGAAATTCAGTTCCTTAACATAGTTCGGAACAAAGCCAACGTGTCCGTCCCAGTTTTCCTGTTCACGGTCGATGGTAAGGTGTACGTTTACGTCTTTTTCGTCGGGGCTCATCCATTCGCTGACGATCTCATCATAGAATGCGAGGTCTTCCTTGGAACGAGAACCGTATACGATGTCGATCTTACCGTAACGATCACGGTAATGACGGCAGTAGTTGATAACGGAACGAACGGGGGCAAGACCTACACCGCCGGCAATGATGAGAAGATCCTTGCCAACGAAAGCATCGTCTACGGGGAAAGCATTTCCGTAAGGACCGCGAACTGTAATTTCCTGACCGGGTTCGATCATGTGGAGCCAAGTGGTAAGGCAACCGCATTTTTTGATTTCAAATTCCATGTAATCTTCATTTGTGGGAGAAGATGTAATGGAAAACATAGCTTCACCGATGCCGGGGAGAGATACCATCGCACACTGACCGGGTTTATGGATGAAAGGCTTTTTGCCGTCTCTGCCGACAACGCGGAAGTTTTTAATATCGGGGGTGTCGAGTTTTACTTCTGTAACGACACCGATTACGGGAATAAGGGTTTCGTTCATTTTCCTTCATCCTCCTTTGCGAGTGTTCTCATAACTTTAACGATGTTCATCGAAATCGGGCATTTTTCAAGGCATCTGCCGCAGCCTACACAACCGAAGATACCTTCGTTGTTTTCAGGATAATAAACGAGCTTGTGCATGAAGCGCTGACGGAAACGTTCTTTCTGAGAAAGTCTGGGGTTACCGTGAGCCATCTTCGTGAAGTCGGAATACATACAGCTATCCCAGCAACGGAAACGGTCGATGCCGTGTCCGGTGTCGAAGTCGCGGATATCATAGCACTGACAAGTCGGGCAAACGAACGTACAAGTGCCACATCCAAGACATGCTTCGGAAAGCTCAGCCCATTCGGGAGATTTGAAATACTGCTCTGTTTTGCCGCCGCCGAAAGCCTCTGTCTTGAGGTTCTGAATCGGGAGCTTTGCAAGGATCTCCTTGGTAGCCGCTTTCTGTGCTTCTACAGCAGTATCGTCGCTTTCGGTCGCAAGCGCTTTGATCACTTCAATAAAAGCATTACCCTTTTCGGTGTTTGCATTGAAGTAAATAGCATCTTCTGTCATCCAAGCGGAAACGTCGCCTGCGGGAGATGTGGGATCGATACCAAATGTCTGGCAGAAGCAAGTTTCGGTGGGCTTGGTGCACGCAAGCGTTACAACGGTGCCGTGTTCGCGGCGGTTTTTATAGTAAGTGTCCACGGGATCTACGAGGAATACGCGATCAAGAATATCAAAGCTTCTGCAATCGCAAGCACGAACGCCGAAAATAACGAAATCTTCGGTCTCGGTGCGAGGGTCAATCACTTCGATCTTCTTGCCGGACTTCTTGAAGCTTACGAGATCCTCTGTCTGAGGAAAGAAGAAGTCCTTTGCGCTACGGGAAGTTTTGAGTTTATCGGACATTTTCATGCCGTTTTCCCATTTTTTGAACTGTGCGATACCGGTTGTTGCGTCGGTAGGAATATAAAGAGTTTCTTTTTCAGCGATGAGCGCGAAAAGCTCATCAAGCTGGGTGCGAAGAATCTTAAGCATTATACTTTACCTCCCTTTGCAACGATATCGGGTTCCACGTCTTCTTTTGTGAAGTTTGTAAGAGGAGCTCTCTGACCAACCTCTTCACCTGCCTGGTATGTACCGTAGAACTTATTGATATCGCCGATAAATTTACGGTTGAGGAGGTGGAGCGGAATATGCTGAGGGCAAACTCTGGAGCATTCGCCGCAGTCTGTGCAACGACCTGCAACATGGAATGCACGAATGATATGGAACATATTTTCTTCAAACGTATCCTTAGCCGCCTTCTGGTCAACACCGGAATTGGGGTTATCAAAGATACAGGTTTCGCAAGTACAAGCGGGACAAGCGTTACGGCAAGCGTTGCAACGGATGCAACGGGAAAGCTCGCCGCGCCAGAATTCGAAGCGTTCTTCGGGTGTCATCGCCTCAAGCTTTGCCACTTCGTCAAAACGTTCGGAATCCATAACTTCGCCTTCAAAGCCCATGAGTTCATCGTAAATCGGATGCTTCTTGCTCTTGCAGTTCAGACATCTTTCCGATGTAACTTCATATTTTGCGTATGTTTTGTCGCCGTAGAGGGTGTGAACGTGTACGTCGCCATCTTCGGATTTGATGGAGAGGATACCGGTCATGCCGTCTGCTTTGATCTTTTCCACGTCGATCTTACCGTAGGAAGGCACACCGATGAGGTAGAGCGCTTCTCTGTTCACTCTGTGCTCTGTGATGAGCTGAGTCATGCTGTAAGAATCGCAGGGCTTCAGGAAAACGAGGGTCTTGGTGTCGTTTTTCTGATGCTGGAATGTAAATTTAGAAAGGTTCGGTCCGCAGAAATCGTCATATACGAAATCGCGGTCGATCTCTTCTGCGCTTTCAAAGAGCGCAGGGGTGATATCATAATCAAATTCGTTTTTCTTCCAACCGATGACTCTTGTTACTTCACCGGAGGCGAGGAGCTCTTTCGCTCTTGCTTTCATCATTTCTTGCATCTGAGGTCCTCCAATCTCTTGTTTTCACCGAGTTCGGTAACGGTCTTAACAAAGTCATTCATTACAGTTGCGAATTTTGCGCCTTCAGCGGCGGAAACCCATTCAACGCGGGTACGTTCTTTTTCAATGCCGAGGTAATCGAGCATGGAGAAAAGAAGTGTCATACGACGTCTTGCGTAGTAGTTACCAGTTGTATAGTGGCAATCGCCGGGGTGGCAACCGCAAAGGATAACGCCATCAGCACCGCGCTGGAAAGCGCGGAGGATAAAGAGCGGATTTACACGGCAGGAGCAAGGAACGCGGATGATCTTGACGTCCGCAGGATAGTTGAGGCGGTTTGTGCCTGCAAGGTCAGCACCTGCATAAGAACACCAGTTGCAGCAAAAAGCAACGATTTTCGGTTTGAATTCATTCATCGACATATTGCATCTACCTCCGCCATGATCTGTTTATTGGAGAAGCCGGAAAGGTCCATAGCGCCGGAAGGACAAGCAACGGTACAAGCACCGCAACCTTGGCAAACAGCAGCGTTAACGGAAGCTACGCGGCGAATCTTTGTGGTTCTGTCGGGCATACGGAATTCTTTATCAACATATGTGATAGCACCGTAAGGACATACTTTTTCACAGGAAGAACAACCGTTACAAAGGTTCTCATCGGAATGAGCAACGCAGGGGTTGGAAAGGAGCTTATCCTTCGCAAGAAGACCGATGACCTTCGCCGCACAAGCGGACGCCTGAGCAACAGTTTCAGGAATATCCTTCGGACCTTGGCAAACACCGGAGAGGAAGATACCTGCTGTCGGGCTTTCAACGGGACGGAGCTTGGGATGTGCTTCTGTGAAGAAGTCGTTGGTATCCATGCTTGCTGTAAGCATGGTTGCAAGGGGACGTGCGCTCTTATCGGGTTCGATCGCAGCCGCGAGAACGACCATATCCGCGTTGATGAGGATCTGTTCATTCATAAGAAGGTCTGCGCCGCGAACGAGGAGCTTGCCGTCGGGCTGAGGCATAACCTTACCGACCATACCCTTGATATAATGTACGCCGTATTCTTCAACGGCACGACGGTAAAATTCGTCGAAGTTCTTACCGGGAGTACGAACGTCTATGTAGAATACGTAAACTTCGGTATCCGGATATTTATCACGAATGAGCATCGCATGCTTTGCGGTATACATACAGCAGATCTTGGAGCAGTAAGGCTTACCGCAATCTGTGGTATCACGAGAACCGACGCACTGTACGAATACGATGGTATGCGGATGTGTCTTATCGGAGGGACGAAGGAGCGTACCGCCGTTAGGACCTGCCGCGTTCATGAGTCTTTCGAGCTCGAGAGAGGTTACAACGTCAGGGCTTTCATTGTAAGCAAATTCATCGTAACCGTCGAGCTTGATGGGGTTGAAGCCCGTTGCAACGACGATCGCGCCGTACTGCTGTTCAATGATCTGATCCTGCTGCTTGTAATCGATAGCGCCTGCCGCACAAACCTTGGAGCAAACACCGCACTTGCCGTTCTTCAGCATATTGCAGTAGTCCGCATCGATGGTAGCAACCTTCGGGATCGCCTGTGCGAAAGGAATATAGATAGCGGAACGAGTGTCAAGACCGAGGTTAAAGAGGTTGGGTGTCTTCTTCTGAGGACATTTTTCGGTACATACACCGCAACCGGTACATTTTGTTTCGTCAACAAAACGAGCCTTCTTCTTGATGGAAACGGTGAAGTTACCAACGAAGCCCTTTACCTTTTCCACTTCGCTGTAAGCGTAGATGTGGATCTTTTCGTTCTGTGCGCAGTCTACCATCTT
>JBGVLA010000035.1:0-24804 GCA_045124015.1 Eubacteriales bacterium
AGGAGATGGCTTTATGAAACTATCGGAAAAGCTCACGAAGCTTCGAAAATCAAGCGGTATGTCGCAGGAGGAGCTTGCGGAAAAGCTGAACGTTTCCCGACAATCGATATCCCGTTGGGAGATGGGGTCTGCCATGCCCGATGCAACGAATCTTCTTTTGCTGAGCCAGGTTTTTCACGTCAGCGCCGATTATCTGCTTCATGACGATGCCGCAGAGCATACGGCAAATCCAACGCCGCAGGAAACAAAAGGCAATCCCGATCAGATCCTCTTTTTCCTTGTCGGTTTGGAGGTCATGGCGTTATGCATACAATTTCTTTCGGTCGTGATCTTAGAAAGCGTTGTGTTTGGCGTCTTGAGCTTTTTGCCTTTCGCAGCGATGCTCGGTGGGTTTGAATACGCCTACCGCAAAAAAGGAAATGAGGCATCCGCCCGTTTTCGTGTGCGTTTTTATCAGATCTCCATTTGGCTCGGTTCATATTTCCCTATCCGATTGCTTTTGAGCATCTTGGTTGCGATTTTCCCCAATCTTTTTGCAGGAATCGTCTTTGAGATCATGGTCATCGTGCTATATTTGATGTGTGCGATGCTTTTATCCTTATCCTTCGCTGGAAAAAGAAAATAAACATATACAAAAAAGAGGAGCATTCGCTCCTCTTTTTCGTTTCTAATAAGAATCTCACCAAGATTCTGTGAGTCTGATCTTTTCGTTTTCGGTCAGCATGCCGTCAAGAAGGATTGCCGCACGCATGACGGAATCCTCTTTTTCCAAATGCTTCAAAAGTTGATCTTTATATTCTGTACCCACTTCGATCTTGGTCAGCGTATCGAGATAACGCGCATTGCGGTATGCTCTCGCATCGGGGGTATATTCCACCTCCACGGTATAAAATACGTTCGGCTTCACCTTGTCAAGCGTTACGATGAGGTAGCCGTCCGCGTTGATATCCGTATCGCACTTTTCACCGTCGGCATAGACCGTTACCTTGCCCTCGGGAATGTTGCGAAGCTCGAGCGTCATCTTGCGTGTAACGGCATTTTCGCTCGCCATGATCGAAACGGTCTGCTTGCCATCCTCTGCCTTGGAAGCAAAGCGTGTGGTGGCATTATCCTCGCGGAGGAGATATTCGCCGTTGCCGTTGAATGCCATGACCTTGAGGTGGGTGGGTGTGCTGATATCGTTCGTGTGCTTTTTCGCATCGAGGACGAAGAAGCCGCCTTCCTTTGCGAGAACGGGGAGCGTATCGAGCCAGCGGACCATATCGACTTTTCTGCCGCCCGTATAGGTGTCGCCTGTGAAGATATCCGTCCAAGTACCCTCGGGAAGCCAAACGGTGGTCTTTGCCATGCCCTTGGCGTCGCCCTTGGTCGTTACGGGTGCGACGAGAAGCTCGCCGCCGTACATATACTGATTCGGGCAGTTGTACGCTTCGGCGCAGTCGGGATATTCATAATACATCGGTTCGATGAGAGCCTTGCCGTTTTCGTGCGTATCGATCATCGCAGAATAGAGATACGGGATCATGCGATGGCGCAGACGGAGGAATTCCTCTGCCACAAGTCCCGCGCCGCCCATATATGCCGTCGGCTCCTTCGTCTGATAGAGCGCGGAGGTACAGTGGAGTCTGTTGACGGGGCTGAATACGCCGAACTGTACGAAACGGGTATACAGCTCATCGTCCTTATAACCGCCCATATGACCGCCGATGTCGTGGCTCCACCATGTGAAGCCGATGTTGGTCGCGTTGGCGGTGAAATACGGCAGATACTGCAAAGTATTCCATGTAGTATGCGTATCACCCGAGAAGCCGAGCGGATAGCGGTGAGCACCAAGTCCGGAATATCGG
This sequence comes from Eubacteriales bacterium, assembly GCA_045124015.1. GTDB lineage: Bacteria > Bacillota > Clostridia > Oscillospirales > CAG-272 > QALR01. The sequence continues at coordinate 1,848 of JBGVLA010000035.1, forward strand.
GAAAGAATAAGAGGCGTATGCTCCTTACCGTTGTCCATGGTGTGATAATGGTTGAGCACCCACATGATGTCGATGCCCGCCGCCTTTGCGCGGGGGCCCTGCTGCCAGTCGATCCACCAGAAATCCACGCCGTCATGCTCGTAGGGCTTATGTAAGATCTTGAAATATGCGTTCAAGAAGCGCGGGTCGGAGAAATCCAGCTGTACGGTCGCTTCCGTTTTGGGGTCGATGCCCATTTCGGTCGCCATCTCCTCGTACATATCCTCAAACCAACGGACACCTGTTGCAGGGTGAAGATTGAGCGTTACTGCATAGCCCTTATCTTTCAGCGTTTTCAAAAATGCCTTATAATCGGGGAAAAGGTCTGTATTCCAGCTGTAACCCGTCCAGCCCGACGTACCGCCGTGGAACGCATCGTTTCTGCCCGAAGCGGTAATGCCCTTGGCTTTGTCAAGATTATTCGTGTTCCAATGCCAGTCCATGTCGACGGTCGCAACGGTGATCGGAATATCGCGTTCCTCCATACGGCGAAGCACATTCAGATATTCGCGGTCGGTGTATTCATAGTAACGGCTCCACCAGTTGCCAAGCGCAAAGCGCGGAATCTTCGGCGTATCACCGCAGATCATATAGAACGCGCGGACAGCCGCTCTGAAATCCTTGCCGTAAGCAAAGATATAAAGGTCAAGGGTGTCCTGTCTTGTTTTGCGGATCATACCCTCCTCGGTCAAAACGGAAGACTTCGTATAATCCAAAACTGCAACGCCGTTTTTGGAAACGACACCCATATCGAGCGCGATCTCCTTTTGCGAACCGTCATCATTCCGATACAAATTGCCATCGCAACGGTCAAGCGTACAATACGTACCATGCAAATTTTCCGCGTTGTCAAGTGCGATCTCCTTGCCGTCCAAAATAACGTAGCTTTCCTCGCGGGAGCTTCCCAGAACGAGCGTTGCTTTTTCGGTCGAAACGAAAAGCTTGCCGTCCTTTTCTTCCTTGGTAAAGGGAACGGGCGCCATATCGCGGAACCATACCGCTTCCGTCGCTTCATCACAGAAGATACGATCCTCGTCCTTTTCCACGCGGAACAGGCGGTCTGCAAGCACCGTTACGCGCATATCGCCCCACAAAACAAGGTTTGCGGGATTTGCCATCGGGCGTGTTTTTGCAATCAAATGTGCATCCAGCTTCATAAGATTACCTCCATACATAATATTTCATTTTTATTTTCTTTCGTTTTTTCGTCTTTTCTCATAATTCAAGAGCATCATATCATATTTCTTTCGTTTTTTCAAGTCTATTCCTTGACAAAGATGAAAAAAAGCGGTATACTGATACCGCGAAAAGTTGCGAACGCAACCGTTGCAAAAGCAACGAACAAAAAAACAAGAAAGGAGTCATCTTATGCCCTCCATCATGCGAAGCATCAATATCATCAGCAGATGCGGTACGATGTATCGCGCGGACAAGCTGCACGGATCGGAAATTTCCGCCTGTCATCATATGTACGTGCTTTCCATCTGCCATCATCCGGGCATTTCCCAAGAGCAGCTTGCGCGTCATATTTGTCTGAACAAAAGCAACGTTGCGCGAAGCCTTGCCACGCTCGAAGAAAACGGCTTTGTGGAAAGACGGCAAAGCGACACGGATAAGCGCGTAACGCTCGTCTATCCGACTGAAAAAATGCTCGCCGTTTATCCCAAGGTCAAGGAGCTTGCGAACAGTTGGAACGAATATCTTTCCGCGGACCTTACGGACGAAGAACGCGCACTCTTTCAGCAAACGCTCGAAAAGATCAGCGCACGCGCGCAAGCCTATATCGACAACGGCGATGCCGTCTCCCCGATCAATCTCAGAAAGGAATCTACCTCGAAATGAAAACCATCATCACATATCTGCGACCGTTCTATAAGCGGATGTCGCTGGGTCTTATGATCAAGATCGCCGGCACGCTTGTCGAGCTCGCACTCCCGTACATATTGAGCCATATTTTGGAAAACGTCGTCGTTCGCCAGGAGATCAAGCTTATTATCCTTTGGGGCGGCGCTATGGTAGCCTGCGCAGGTCTTGCTTGCCTTTGCAATATCGTTGCCAACCGCATGGCGGCAAAGGTCTCCCGAAACTTTTCGGAGCACGTCCGTCATGACCTCTTTGACAAAACGATCCGCCTCTCTCCCGCGCAGACCGACGCTTTCACGATCCCCTCTCTCGAATCGCGTATCACGACCGATACCTATAACCTGCACAGCTTTATCGGCATGATGCAGCGCATGGGTGTACGTGCACCGATTCTGCTTGTCGGCGGTATCGCCGTTACTCTCATCATGGATAGCTTCCTTGCGCTTTCCATCCTTGCCGTCCTTCCCTTCATCTTCGTAACCGTATTTTTCATCTCGAAAAAAGGCGTTCCGCTCTACACCAAGGTGCAGAAATCCGTTGACAGCATGATCCGCGTCGTCCGCGAGGATACGCAGGGCATCCGCGTCATCAAAGCGCTTTCCAAAACAGAATACGAGCATCGCCGTTATGACGGCGTCAACAAAACGCTCGTACACGACGAAAAGAAGGCGGGTATCACCATGGGTGCGGTCAACCCCATCATGACCCTGCTCATGAACAGCGCCATCGTTGCCGTTGTGGCGCTCGCCGCAAACCGCGTGGCAAATCACGAGTCCTCTGCAACGACCGTTATCGCCTTCATGCAGTATTTCACCCTCATCTCCATGGCGATGATGTCCGTTACCCGTATGTTCGTGATGTTCAGCAAAAGCTCCGCTTCTGCCAAGCGTATCGAAGAGGTCCTCAAGACCGAGGAAGATCTCACAGTCAAGAGCGAAGCGGAATATCCTTCCATCAAGACCGACGCGCATATCACGTTTGAAAACGTTTTCTTCTCCTACAAGGGCAAGCGAAACAATCTTGAAAACATCAATCTTTCCGTACCGCGCGGAGGCTCTCTCGGTATCATCGGTGCCACGGGTAGCGGCAAATCCACGCTCGTGAAGCTCCTGATCCGTTTTTATGACGTTACGAGCGGTGCCATTCGCATAAACGGACGCGATATCCGCACCATTCACCGCGAAAAATTCTTTGAAATGTTCGGCATCGCTATGCAGCATGACTTCCTCTATGCCGATACCGTAGAAGAAAACATCAAATTCGGCAGAAAGCTTTCTCATGAGGATATCGTCCGCGCCGCAAAGATCGCGCAGGCAGACGATTTCATCAACGCCTTCCCCGAAGGCTATGAGCATATGCTTTCGCAAAAAGGCACCAACGTTTCGGGCGGTCAAAAGCAGAGAATCCTCATTGCCCGTGCCGTTGCCGCAAATCCCGATATCCTTATCCTGGATGACAGCTCCTCTGCGCTCGACTATAAGACCGACGCCGCTTTGCGCCGCGCACTTGCAGAAAACATGACGAAGACCACCGTCGTTACCGTTGCTCAGCGCGTAAGCTCCGTCAAAAACTGCGACGTCATTCTCGTTCTTGACGAGGGTCGCATCATCGGACTCGGCACACATGACGAGCTGATGGAAAAATGTCCCGAATACAAAGAAATCAGTGATTCTCAGATGGGAGGTGCCATCGTTGAATAAAGGCAATTTTGCAAAAGATCCCCGTTCGGAAAACCCCAACAAGCATGCGCCCGTCAAAAAGCTCGATGCCAAAACGACACGGCACATCCTTTTCCGTCTCGGTAAATACGTTTTTCATTATTGGTGGCTTTTCATTCCTGCCATCGTGCTCACCTTGCTTTCCAATCAGCTCTCGCTGATGGGTCCCGACTTCTCGGGTAACGCCATCGATGCCATCTCCGCAGAAGGCGGCGTACAATTCGACGTGGTTTGGGAAAACGTTCTCAAAATGCTCCTCTGTTACGCGGCATCCGCTCTGCTCTCCTATCTGCTTTCGGTGCTGATGATCCATCTCAGCCAAAAGATCGTCTATAGGATGCGCCGTCAGCTCTTTGAGAAGCTGACCTCTCTCCCCGTCAATTATTTTGATACCCATGCAACAGGCGATATCATCAGCCGTATCTCTTATGACATCGATACCGTCAACGCAACGCTTTCTCACGACTTGATCCAGGTCATGACGAGCCTTTATACCGTTTTCGGTTCGCTGATCTTCATGTGGCATATCTCAAAGCCTTTGATCCTTGTATTTGCCATTACGGTTCCCGTTTCCATCCTCTTCACCCGTTTCCGCTCTAAAAAGATCAAGCCTCTTTTCTCCAAGCGTTCCCATAAGCTCGGTGAGCTCAACGGTTATGCCGAGGAAATGCTCTCCGGTTGTCGCACCATTCGCGCATATCACCGCGAAAACGAGATCGGCAATCGCTTCGACGAGCGCAACACCGAAGCGATGGACGCTTACTACAACGCAGAATATTACGGTGCGACCCTCGGTCCGACCGTCAACTTCATCAATAACCTTTCCATGTCTCTCATCATGATCTTCGGCGGTATGCTCTTCATGTTCTCCGAAAGCGGTGCGGTCAAGGAAGGTGCGCTTTTCTTCATCACCCTCGGCGGTGTAGCGGAATTCGTGCAATATTCTCGTAAATTTGCAGGTCCTATCAACGAATTTGCAAATATCTTGAGCGAATTCCAGTCCGCTTTCTCTGCGGCAGAACGCGTTTTCCGTATCATCGACGAAGAACCCGAAAAACCCGACGAAAAAAATGCCGTGGCTCTTACCAATTGCAAGGGTGAGGTCGATATTCAGGATATCACCTTTGGTTATACTCCCGAAAAACAGATCCTCAAGAACGTTTCCGTTTTCGCCGAGCCCGGTAAGACGATCGCCATCGTAGGTCCGACGGGCGCCGGCAAAACGACCATCATCAACCTGCTCATGCGCTTCTACGATGTAAACAGCGGTAATATTTACGTTGACGGCAACGAAGTGCGCCAGATCAAGCGCGATTCGCTCCGTCATGCGTATACGATGGTTTTGCAGGACACATGGCTCTTCAACGGTACCATCTACGATAACATCGTTTACGGCAAGGAAAACGCTACGATGGAGGAGGTCAAGGCGGCAGCAAAGGCGGCTCGCATCGATACCTACATCGAAAGCCTGCCCGACGGCTATGACACCGTCCTCACAGACGAAGGCATCAATATCTCCAAGGGTCAAAAGCAGCTCATCACCATCGCGCGCGCGATGCTTGCGGATTCTTCCATGCTGATCCTCGACGAAGCGACCTCCAACGTCGACTCCCGTACGGAGATCAAGATCCAAGAAGCGATGAACGAGCTCATGAAGGATAGAACCTGCTTTGTCATCGCGCACCGTCTTTCCACGATCCGCGATGCCGACCTCATTTTGGTTCTCCAAAATGGCTCCATCACCGAATCGGGCAATCACGACGAGCTTATGGCAAAAGGCGGATTTTACAGCACACTTTATAATTCTCAGTTCTCCTAAAGCGGGCAACGAACAGAAAGCGCTTTGCCTTTTGCAAAAAGGCGAAAGATTGGAACCACCCTATGCGATAAAAGAAAAATGCTATGCGAAAAATTTCGCATAGCATTTTTTAGATAGGCAAGCAATCGTCAGCGGCAACTCGCCGCTTTTTTATTTCGCTCAGACGAGTTTATCCATCTCATCGCGTTTACCGATGAGCATGATATGATCTTCTTCCTTGAAGCAATAGTCCGCACCTGGCAAAAGCTTCAGTTCGTCCTCGTATTTGATGCCAATGATGTTGATGCGGTATTTACGGCGAACATCAAGCTCCTTGATGCTGCGTCCGATCCATGAGGTCGGCACGCTGATCTCAAAAATACCGTATTCCTCCGTCAATTCGATATAATCGAAAAGATTGTTTGCGCTGTAACGCACAGCAAGGGTCTCTGCCATTTCGCGCTCAGGATAGATGACCTCATCCGCGCCGATACGGGAAAGCAGATCCGCTTGAATATCCTGCTTCGCCTTGGCAACGACATATTTTGCCTTCAATTCCTTCAAAAGCGCTGTGATAACGAGCGAAGATTGGAAATCACCGCCGATACAAACGAAGCAGATATCAAAATGGTGAACGCCGAGAGAACGCAATACCGCAGAGTTTGTGCAATCCGCGATCTGCGAATCCGTAAACGTCATGGAATAATGCTCGATGATCTCCGCGTCCTTATCGACGATCATGACATCGTTTCCGAGATCCATCATTTTTTTTGCAAGATGTCTGCCAAAGCGTCCAAGTCCGATAACCAATATGGATTTCATAATAATATAACCTCCACGCCGAAAAACGGCGTCTTTTTACGCAAAATTTTAACCAACAAGAACCTTTTCCACAGGGCGCTCCATCGCAGGATTCGCTTTTTCTGCCGCGAATATCAGTACGAAGGAATATCCGCCGACACGGCCTGCATACATCAGAAGCGCTAAAACGATCTTGGAAACGACACCGAGCGTCGGTGTGATACCGACGGTAAGTCCGACCGTTCCGATCGCAGATGCGACCTCAAAGATCGCCGCAGAAAAGGATACCGATTCCAATGCCACGATCAGCGTCGTGGCGACGATCAATAATACAAGATAGATACAAATAATGGCAGATGCCTGCTTGACGGTATCGTCGCCGATCCTCTTTTTGAAGATCGTTGCCGATTTTTTACCGCGGATCGTTGCCAATGAGCTGAGAAGCGAAACCAGGATCGTCGTCGTCTTGATGCCGCCCGCCGTGGAGCCGGGGCTACCGCCGATCAGCATCAGCAAAACGGAAAGAACAAGTCCGCCCGTCATAACGTTCTGATCAATGGTATTCATGCCGGCGGTTCTCGTCGTTACCGACTGGAAAAGTGCATTCAGCACCTTTTCGCCCAAGGTCAGATCGGCAAGCGCGCCATCATATTCCAAAATAAAAAAGGATACCCAACCAAAAAGCAAAAGGAATATCGTCATAGAAAGCACCATTTTCGTATGCAAGGCATAACGCTTAAAGTTTAATCCCCAATTCAGAATATCTGACCAAACAAAAAAGCCGATACCGCCAATGACGATCAGCGCCATGATAACGCCCTGAACCCAAGGATCCGAATGAAAAACCGTTAGCGAGGAAAACGCAGAATATCTGCCCATCAAGTCAAAACCGGCATTGCAAAATGCCGAAACGGAATGGAAGATCGCATTATAAAGTCCCTCCCAAAAGCCCATTTTTGAGCAAAAACGAAAAGAAAGCAAGATCGCGCCGATACCTTCGAAAAGGAATGTGCCGATCAATATCTTTCGAACGAGCGTGATGACACCGCTGAGTTGAACGTGTCCCGCCGCCTGCATGATCAGCTTTCGTTGATGAAGGGACATATGCCGCTTCGTTACGATCGAAAAAAAGCACATGATTGTCATAAAGCCAAGACCGCCGATCTGGATCAAAAGCAAAAGCACGATCTGCCCAAACATACTCCAATGCGTATATGTGTCATAGACGACAAGTCCCGTTACACAAGTAGCGCTGGTCGACGTAAAAAGAGAATCCAAAAACGGCGTCCAGGTATGATCACGAGACGAGATCGGCAAGGAAAGCAGTATGGCACCGACCAAGATCACCACCAAAAAGCTGATAGCGATCAACCGCGTATAGCTAAACCGATATTTAATTTTTTGAAATTTCAACGTATTGCCTCCGCAACAAAAGGAAAAATTTTGCATATATTATAACATCGTTTTTTTTAATTGTCAATATCTGTGCCATGCATTCGAGGAATTGACAAATGCCAACCGACGTGATATAATATAAATGAAGAAAAATGAAAGAAAAGGAGGCGATTCCATATGAAAAAAATCCCGCGTCAAAAAGCGACGAACTGCGAATCCTGTGTGTTTTACGACTACGACGAATACCTCGATGCTTACATTTGCACCGTCAATCTGGACGAAGATGAATTGGAACGCTTCGTGAAGGGTACGGCGCAAAATTGTCCGAACTACCGATTCTATGACGAATATAAGAGCGTACAAAAGCAGATATAAGCCAAAAAATGACCGCCCTCGACAGCTCTTCTGTCGGGGGCGGTTTGTGTTTATCGGAAAGGCTTGGTATAAACGTAGGATATCATATCGTTTTGCGCGATCTCCAAGATCGTGTCCCTTCTTGCCGTTACGGTAAATCCGTAAACGGTCAGACCCTTTTCGTTCACGTATCGCATGATATCGCCCCAAGGAAGCTCACCTGCGCCGAAAAGCGCCATCGCTTCGGGGTGGTCCTTCATATAAGAAAGCATACTCAGAAAATGCGTCTGCATCGCTCGCAAAAGCCATCGCGCCTCCTTTCTCCCATACCCTCACTCATACGCCTCTTTGCCTATATAACAATATAACGAGGAAAATGTTACAGCAAAATTAAAAATATCGGCAAGAAAATCTTGCCGATATTTTTGTTTATCATGGATTGTATCGTTTTTAGTCTGTGCGAAGTGCCACAACGGGGTCCTTCTTCGCCGCCATGCGGGAAGGAACAAGACCTGCGATGAGCGTAAGGCCAACGCTGAGTGCTACGAGAATGAGCGCCGCACCCCAAGGAAGCACTGCATTGAGGCTTTCAAGACCGGTAATCGCATGGAGGATCGGGTTGGCAATGAGGATGGAAAGCAACGTAACGCCAATACCGATCGCACCCGAAATAAAGCCGATAATAACCGTTTCCGCATTGAATACGCGAGAAACGTCCTTCTTGGATGCACCGATCGCGCGAAGGATACCGATCTCCTTGGTTCTTTCCAAAACGGAAATATAGGTAATAATACCGATCATGATGGAAGAAACCACAAGAGAAACGCCGACAAAGGCGATCAAAACGTACGAGATCGCGTTGATCACGATCGTGATCGAGCTCATCATGAGCGCAACGATATCGGTATAATTGATCTTATCTGCCTCTTCCACATTGCTGTTGTATTCTGCGATCAAACGAGAGATCTCATCCTTATCTTCAAAGGTTGCCGCGTAAATGCTGATCGCGGTGGGAGAGTTTTCATCGACATAGCCAAGCTTTGTCAAAATTCTTTCGTAAGTGGTTTCGGAATATGTTGCAGGCATATATTCATCAAAGAGCGCCGCATACTGTTCTTCGCTGTAAACTTCGGCATCAAACATTGCCGCGAGCGCATCCGCAGTCATAGCGCCAAGCTGTGCCTGTACCTGCGCCGCATATTGCGCCGCAATGGAAGTCTTCATGGATTCCTTGACCACTGCCGCAAGCTCTTCGTCGCTCATCGTTGCGATATATGCTTCGATCTCAGCGGTATCGGTAATGCCCATCTGCTCTGCATAGCTCTGAACGACCATCTGGCGAAGCTGTTCGTCTGTGAACTGCATCATTGCCATATTCGCCTGTTCTTCCAACGCCGCAGGATCCATCTGCATCTTCAGATCGGTGAAGATCGCCGCCTTTTCTGCGTTTGTCAAGGTCGCAAAATAGCCCTTGATCTTTTCTGCCTTTTCTGCGTTTGAAAATTCTGTGTCATCATCGGTCTTGAAAGGAAGACCTGTGATCACATCCACGGAAGGATCCGCAAGCTGCGCTTTGACGATATCGCTTTCAGCCGCACGCGCTATCACATATTCGGTCAGTGCCGTCGTATAGCCGATAGAGCCTGTCATCATGGAAGAAACGGCATCGCCGTTCGGACGAATGATACCCGATATCGTAAGCTCAATGGGCTTTTCGGAGTTATAAAGATATTTGAGACCTGCATCCGTTCCTGCGATATTGGTATAAGTACCATCGGGATTCTTCTGATAGAAATCGGAAGGAAGGATCATTTTGAAGGTCTTCGCGCAAATCTCTTCATACGTCCAGCTTTCGGATGCTTGAGATTCGTTTTCACCTCTCATAGATGCCATGAGATCCTCTCTCATTTCATCCGTCGTTTTCAAACCGAGAGAATACAAAACCACGTCGCTGATCTCGTGATTTTCATCTACGATCAGCACGATTTCATTATAAGCCTGCGGATACGAGCCGTATACGAGCTCATACTGTTCGTCAAAAAGCGGGCTGATGAGCTCTCCGTCATTGCCGGGAAGCATTTCCTGCCAAACGTTATAGGAAGCAAACATACTCATATTGTTCGAGCTATTACCCGGTGTACCTTGCGAGCCATCTGCTTCTCCCGAGCTCTGCATCAATTCGCTCATCAAGGATTGGATATCGGTCTTGATGATCCTGTCATCCATATCTTTGGTGAAAACATGAAAATCAAGTGCATAGGAATAATCGATCGCGGAAACATACTGCTTCATTTCCGTATTGTCTTCAAGAAACGCCTTGAACGCGGTCAGATTGTTGGTCTGTACCTCAATATTCGAAATCGAATTGAGAAGATCATACATAACGCGGTTGGAATATACGGCATCCTTTTCATGTGCGGATTCGCCCTCTGCCGTATTGGCGTTCATCATCGTACCGATCAGGCTCGACATATCCGCCGTTTCCTTTTGGATCGTAATGGGATAGCTGGAGAGCGTATCCTCCTGCACACGGTTGATGAACAAGGTAACGCCGTTTGAGATGGCGAGGATCAGCGCGATGCCGATGATACCGATGGAGCCGGCAAAGCTTGTAAGAAGCGTTCTGCCCTTTTTGGTTCGGAGGTTATTGGTGGAAAGCGCAAGTGCCGTACCAAAGGACATGGAACGGTTTTTAAGACGCTTTTCCTTTTTCGGCTTTTCTGCTTTCTCCTCTTCCTTTTTCAAGCTCGGATCGTCCTTTGCGGAATAAGGGTTGCTATCCGAGGTGATCTTACCGTCGAGAATACGGATGATTCGTGTGGAATAGGTCTCCGCAAGCTCAGGGTTATGGGTAACCATGATGACAAGACGGTCGCGCGCGACTTCCTTGAGCATTTCCATGATCTGCACGCTGGTTTCGGAGTCAAGTGCACCCGTCGGTTCGTCGGCAAGCAAGATTTCAGGGTTATTGACGAGCGCTCTGGCAATGGCAACGCGCTGCATCTGACCACCCGACATCTGATTCGGGCGCTTATGGAGCTCACTTGCAAGACCGACCTTTTCAAGCGCCTCCTTTGCGCGGCGGCGGCGTTCCGATTTGGAAATACCGGAGATCGTCAGCGCAAGCTCAACGTTCGCAAGCACGGACTGGTGAGGAATGAGGTTGTAGCTCTGAAAAACAAAGCCGATCGAATGATTGCGATAAGCGTCCCAATCCGCATCGCGGAAATTTTTCGTGGATTTTCCGTTGATGACAAGGTCGCCGCTCGTATATTGGTCAAGTCCGCCGATGATATTGAGAAGTGTTGTTTTGCCGCAACCCGAGGGACCGAGAATGGAAACAAACTCGTTCTTTCGAAATTCTACGGAAACACCGCGCAATGCTTGTACTTTGATATCGCCGGCAGGATATTCCTTATGGATATCCTTCAAAATAAGCATATTTTTTCTTCCTTTCCATAAACAAATTTACAATTAAAGGTTTTCTGTTGTCAGTATACCACTAATTTATGAACAACGCATGAACTTTTATCATTTTTTCTTTTTCAAGAAAAGAAAAATACAAGGCGATTCGCAAATACGAATCGCCCGAATCATCTTTCGCTTGCAACACGAACGCTTTCGCGTTCGATCGCTTGCAAAACGTTTCATTGCTAATTTTTTGAAGCTGCTTAGGGTTTATAAGGATTAAACGGATCGCCGTTCTGTCCTTCCTTTGCCTTGGCTTCTTCCGCGCGGCGGCGAGCATCTTCCTCATCGCGGCGGCGTGCTTCTGCCTCTGCGGCTTCACGAAGCTTGTTTTCCTCTGCGGAACGGCGGCGTTTTTCTTCGCCAATGGCTTCGATCTCTTCCTGCGTGGGTGCTTCCGCATCCATCGCCGTCTTAAACTGCTCGTCGTCCATGATCTCGTTCTTCACAAGGAATTCTGCGATAAAGTCGAGCTTTTCGCGCTGAGAAGAAAGAATTGCTTTAGCATTTGCATATGCTTCGTCGATGATCTTCTTGATCTCGGCATCGATAAGCGCCGCGGTCTGGTCGGAAATCCCCTTCGTGGTATTGAAATCTCTGCCGAGGAAGACCTCGTCATCACCGTGGTCGCCCGCATAGCGGATCGTACCCAGTGCTTCGCTCATACCATAGATGGTAACCATATCGCGTGCGATCTTGGTTGCGCGCTGAATATCGTTGGAGGCACCGCCCGAAACGTCGCCAAAGACGATCTCTTCCGCCGCTCTGCCGCCGAGAAGCATCGCAATATTTTCTTTGAGTTCGTTTTTATAAACGCTGTATTTATCCTCAACAGGGGGATTGAGCGTATAACCAAGCGCTCTGCCGCTCGGGATAATGGAGATCTGACGAACGGGGTCCTGTGTGGGAAGGCAATATGCAAGGATCGCATGACCTGCCTCATGATATGCGGTCTTGAGTTTTTCTTGGGGTTTGATCTTATGGTTGCGCTTCTGCTTACCAACGGCGATCTTGATGAGAGATTCCTCGATATCGACCATGCCGATAAGGGATTTATTCTTTCTCGCCGCAAGAAGTGCCGCTTCGTTGAGAAGGTTTGCAAGGTCTGCGCCTGCAAAGCCAACGGTGGTCTGCGCGATCTTCGCAAGATCTACGTCGCTTTCCAGAGGCTTGCCACGGGAATGGACCTTGAGGATCTCTTCTCTGCCCTTGATATCGGGATAACCAACGGTAACCTGTCTGTCAAAACGACCGGGACGAAGGAGCGCAGGGTCAAGGATATCGGGGCGGTTGGTCGCCGCGATGACGATAACGCCGTCATGACCGCCGAAGCCGTCCATTTCGACGAGAAGCTGATTGAGCGTCTGTTCCTTTTCGTCATGACCGCCGCCAAGACCTGTACCGCGGCGTCTGCCCACAGCATCGATCTCATCGATGAAGATGATGCTTGCAGGCGCTTTCTTTGCCGTTTCAAAAAGATCGCGTACACGGGAAGCACCGACACCGACGTACATTTCCACAAAGTCGGAACCCGAAATGGAAAGGAACGGAACGTCTGCTTCGCCTGCAACGGCTTTGGCAAGGAGAGTTTTACCCGTTCCGGGAGGGCCTACGAGAAGTACGCCGCGCGGAATCTTTGCGCCAAGCTTGCGGAATTTGGTGGGATCCTTGAGGTAATCGACAACCTCGCGGAGCTCTTCCTTTTCCTCGTCAGCACCGGCAACATCGGAGAAGAACACACGATCCTTATCCTTAGAGGGCATTTTTACGCGCGCCTTGCTGAAGGCGTTCATTCTGCCCTCGCCGCCATTCATGCGGTTCATAATAAAGAACCAAACCGCAACCATGGCGATCAGCATGACAAGATACGGGAGCAACGCAACAAACCAAGAGGTCTGCTTGAGCGGTTCCAAATCGCAATTTTCGATATTTAACGTCCGTTCTTCCTTGGGAAGCTCCATTTGCGCTTCCACATAGGGGCGGATCATCGTATAGAAAAGACCCACGTCGCGCAGATCAAGCTGATATTCGAGCTGCTTACCCGTTTCGGAAAGCTCGGTCGTTTTCACCACGAGCGTATTGACGGAATTGATCGTAAATTCCGTAACCTTGTTTTCATCAAAAAGGGCAATCACTTCGCCCAGACTCACCTTTTCTGCGTTGTCCTTGCTTGTAAGAAGCGTAAAGCAGACCGCAATGAGCGCGATGGTGAGAACGGCATACAAAATGATCGTCTTTGTATTTCGTTTCATGTCTTCATATCCTCCGAAGATTCTTTTATCATTTTTCAAAAATGATGCTTATATACAGTATAACTGATTTCCTTTTCAAAGATGTGGAAAAAATGTGAACATTCTTTATATTTTTATGTCAAAATGGGAATTTTATTCTTTCCCACGTTGTTTTCACAAAAGCGGCTTCAAATATTTCCCCGTATACGAGCGTTCGCACGCCGCCACTTCCTCGGGCGTACCCGTACAAACGACCGTACCGCCGCCGTCGCCGCCCTCGGGTCCGAGGTCGATGATGTGGTCGGCTGTCTTGATCACATCGAGATTATGCTCGATGACAAGCACGGTATTGCCGTTTTCGCAAAGGCGGTTCAAGACCGTCAGCAGCTTTGCCACGTCGTCCGAATGAAGCCCCGTCGTCGGCTCGTCGAGAATATAGATGGTCTTGCCCGTACCGCGCTTGGAAAGCTCGGTCGCAAGCTTGACTCTCTGCGCTTCACCGCCGGAAAGGGTCGTGGACGATTGCCCGATCTTGACGTAGCCAAGACCAACGTCGTAAAGCGTCTGGAGCTTTCTTGCAAGCTTCGGCATATTGCTGAAGAATTGCAAGCCCTCCTCTACGGTCATATCGAGCACGTCAAAGATGTTTTTGCCCTTGTATTTAACTTCCAGCGTATCTTGATTGTATCGCTTGCCATGGCAGGTGTCGCAGGTAACGTAAACGTCGGGGAGAAAGTGCATCTCGATACAGCGAACGCCGTCGCCCTCGCACATCTCGCAGCGTCCGCCCTTGACGTTAAAGGAAAAACGTCCTGCGGTATAGCCTCTCGCCTTTGCGTCGGGAGTCATGGCAAAAAGCTCACGGATATCCGCGAAAAGTCCCGTATAAGTCGCAGGATTCGAGCGCGGTGTGCGTCCGATGGGGCTTTGGTCGATGGAAACGACCTTGTCTAGGTTTTCGATGCCCTCGATGCCGTCAAATTTACCGGGGAAGGTATGCGCACGGTTCAGCTTTCTTGAAAGTTCATTTAAGAGAATCGAATTGATAAGCGAGGATTTTCCTGAGCCCGACACGCCTGTTACGCAGACGAATTTGCCAAGCGGAATATCCACGTCGATGTTTTTGAGGTTATTTTCACGCGCACCCTTGATGGTGAGATACGCGCCGTTGCCCTCGCGGCGTTTTTCGGGTACGGGAATCGTCTTTCTGCCCGAAAGATACGCGCCCGTAAGCGAGCTTTCGTTTTTCATGATGTCCTCGGGCGTACCTGCCGCGACGACCTCGCCGCCGTGGATGCCCGCTCCGGGTCCGATATCGACGATATAATCCGACGCCATCATGGTTTCCTCGTCATGCTCGACGACGATGACGGTATTGCCCGTATCGCGCAGACGGCAAAGCGTATCGATCAGCTTGGAATTATCGCGCTGATGCAGACCGATGCTTGGCTCGTCGAGAATATACATGACACCGACAAGTGAAGAGCCGATCTGCGTTGCAAGGCGGATTCTCTGCGCTTCACCGCCCGAAAGCGATCCGGATTTGCGCCAAAGGGTGAGATAATCCAGACCTACGCTCTTCAAAAAGCCAAGTCGTGCACGGATCTCCTTGAGGATCTCCTTTGCAATCGTTTCTTCCGTCGGCGTGAGCTTCAAGGTCTCGAAAAAATCCAGTGCCGCGGTTACGTTGAGTGAGCAAAGCTCATAGATGTTCAGTCCGCCGACCGTAACGGCAAGGATTTCGGGAGAGAGGCGTTTGCCGCCGCACTCGGGGCAAGGCGTGAAGTCCATAAATTCATTATAGTATTCACCGCCCGCTTGTGTGAGTCTGGATTCGATGATATTGAGAATCCCGTTCCAAGGCGCGAGGCTTTCTCTGCCAAAACCGCCGAAAAAGCGTGTGATATGATATTTTTTGCTTCCCGTGCCGTAAAGAAGCGCGTGAAGTCCTTCTTTCGTATAGTCCTTGATGGGGGTGTCCAGCGTAAAGCCGTAGTCCTTGCCGACGGCTTCGATGAGAGGGCCGTTCCAGCTTTCCTCCTCCATCGTCTTAAAGCCGTTGACGGCGATCGCGCCGCCGCGGAGAGAAAGCGAGCGGTCGGGAATGACCTTAAATTCCGCAACGACCTGCTTTTCGCCCATGCCCGCGCATTTCGGGCAAGCACCGAACGGGCTGTTAAAGGAGAACATTCGGGGAGAAAGCTCGGTCATGCCGATGCCGTGTTCCTCGCAGGCGTAATTTTGGGAGAAGCGCATCTCTTCCCCGTCGGTCGTTTCGATGACGGCGATGCCGTTCCCCAGCGCCAAAGTCGTTTCCAGCGAATCGGAAAGACGGCGGCGGATATCGGGTTTCATCACAAGGCGGTCGACGACAACGTCGATGCTGTGCTTTTTCGCCTTGTCAAGGGTCGGGACCTCGTCCAGCGGATAGAGAAAGCCGTCCACACGCACGCGGGCGTAGCCACCCTTTCGCGCGTCGTCAAAGACCTTTTCGTGCAGACCCTTTTTCGCGCTCACGACGGGTGCCATCATCATAAATTTCGTTCCCTCGGAAAGCTCCATGATCTGATCGATCATCGTATCCGTCGACATTTTGCGGATCTCTTTTCCGCAGACGGGACAGTGAGGGATACCGATGCGCGCGTAAAGCAAGCGTAGATAGTCGTAAATTTCAGTTACCGTTCCGACGGTGGAACGGGGATTTTTTGAGGTCGTTTTCTGGTCGATGGAGATGGCGGGGGAAAGACCGTCGATGAAATCGAGGTCGGGCTTATCCATCTGACCCAAAAACTGTCTTGCATAAGAGGAGAGCGATTCCACAAAACGGCGATGCCCCTCGGCGTAAAGCGTATCAAACGCGAGCGAGGATTTGCCCGAGCCCGAAAGCCCTGTGAAGACCACGAGCTTATCGCGCGGGATCTCCACATCCACGTTTTTGAGATTGTGAACTCTTGCCCCTTTTATACGGATATATTTTGCAGGCATAGTTGCCCCTTTCAATGTTTTTCGTTTTTTGGTTGCAGCTTTGCAATGGTATCACGCAGGAACGCCGCACGCTCGAAATCGAGCTCCTTTGCCGCGGCCTTCATCTCTGCCGTGAGCTTTGCGATCATATCTTCCTTTTCCGCCTTCGTCAGCTTCTTCTTGTTCTTTGCCGCCTTGGAAGCCTCGTCGCGAGAGGTCATGTTGATGATATCGCGCACGTCCTTTTTGATGGTCTTGGGAATGATGCCGTGCGCTTCGTTGTATGCGGTCTGGATCTTTCGTCTGCGCTCCGTTTCCTTGATGGCATGCGCCATGGATTTCGTTACGGTATCGGCGTACATGATGACCGTACCTTCCGCATTTCTGGCGGCACGTCCGATGGTCTGCACGAGAGAGGTCTCCGAACGGAGAAACCCTTCCTTATCCGCATCGAGTATCGCAACGAGAGAGACCTCGGGGATATCCAGACCCTCTCGGAGCAGGTTGATGCCGACAAGCACGTCATAAACCCCAAGTCTGAGGTCGCGGATCAGCTCTTGCCTTTCCATCGTTTCCACATTGTGGTGGATATATCGAACCTTGATGAGGTTCATTTCAAAATATTCGCAGATATCCTCTGCCATTTTCTTGGTAAGCGTGGTAACCAGAACGCGCTCATCCCGTTCGGCTCTTGCGCGGATCTCACCCATGAGGTCGTCGATCTGTCCCGCGATCGGACGGATCTCCACCTTGGGGTCGACAAGTCCCGTCGGGCGGATGATCTGCTCGACGAGCTGTGTGGAGCGCTTGCGCTCATATTCGCGCGGTGTCGCGCTGACGTAAATGGTCTGATTGAGCTTACTTTCAAATTCAGGGAGAAACAGCGGTCTGTTATCGAAAGCCGACGGCAAACGGAAACCGAAATCAATGAGATTTTTCTTTCTTGCACGGTCGCCGCCGCTCATACCCTCGACCTGCGGAATCGTAACGTGAGATTCGTCCACGAAAAGCAGGAAATCCTTGGGGAAATAGTCAAGGAGCGTATAGGGGGTCGAGCCGGGCTCGCGTCCCGAAAGCACGCGGGAGTAATTTTCCACACCCGAGCAGAAGCCGACCTCGCGGAGCATCTCCATATCGTATTTGGTGCGCTCGGCAATGCGCTGAGCTTCGATGAGCTTGCCCTCCGCTTGAAATTCGGCAACACGGTCAAGCATTTCCGCTTCAATCTCGCGGATAGCGGCTTCCTTTTTCTCCTCGGAGGTCGCGTAATGCGACGCAGGATAGATGGCAACGTAGGTGAGTGCGCGAATGAGCTCGCCCGTTACGGTGTTGATCTCGCAAAGGCGGTCGATCTCATCTCCGAAAAATTCCACGCGAATGGCAGTCTTGCCCGAAGCGGGCATGATATCAAACACATCGCCGCGGATGCGGAATTTGTCGCGCTCAAGAGAGATATCGTTTCGGGAATACTGAATGGCAATGAGCCTTCTTGCCAGCTCATCCATCGACATTTGCATTCCCGGGCGGAGCGCCAAAACGAGTTTTTGATATTCCATCGGATCGCCGAGCGAATAAATACAAGAAACGCTCGCTACGATGATGACGTCTCGCCGCTCAAAGAGCGCGGAGGTCGCGCTGTGGCGCAGACGGTCGATCTCATCGTTGACGGCGGAATCCTTTTCTATATACAGATCTTTCCCGGGGATATACGCCTCGGGTTGATAGTAATCGTAATAAGAAACAAAATATTCAACAGCATTTTCAGGGAAAAATTCACGAAATTCAGAGCAAAGCTGAGCGGCAAGAATCTTATTGTGTGCGAGAACAAGGGTCGGACGATTGCATCTTGCAATGATATTTGCCATGGTAAAGGTCTTACCCGAGCCTGTTACACCGACGAGAGCCTGTGCCTTATCACCGCGCTTGACCCCTTCAACCAGAGCGTCGATCGCTTCAGGCTGGTCGCCCGTCGGCTGATAGGAAGAAACGAGCTTAAAGCGATTCTCCATATGCTTTCCTCCTTTTCTTATACCATAGGAAATTGCGCCAACCCGACCGCTCCGTTTCGCTGTGCAGAGAGATACGGAAGGTTTGGATAGGCAACTAATTTCCGGCGGACATTGCCCGCTTTCATAGAATATTTTATCCCAAATTAAATACTCATATTATTGTATCATAATCATTTTCCTTTTTCAAGTGTTCCATGCGGAAACTCCTATTTTTTTCACGAAATTTCACAGATCTTATATACAAAAAATGCTTAACGCCCGTGGACGTTAAGCATTCACAAATCACGCTATCGTTATCGCGCCGCTCGGCAAGCACAGGATGCATACGGCAAAGAAAAGCATCAAAGCACCAAACACTAAAAGGACGACGACACCCGATGGAAATTTGCGTTTATCCGCGCAATCCGTCGGAAACTTGGGGCTTATAAAAATTTCATAAGTCTTTCCGATTTCAAAAAGTTTTTTGAATTTTCTTTTGGAATAGGAAATACAGCTTTCGCTGACGATGGTTTCTCCATTGTACGTATAGGAGAATATCGGAGTCCACAAAGTGCTAAATTTGTGGTGATAGATCCTCTTATCCTTCAGCTTTGCGCGAACGGAAACAGTGCATTGCTTATATTGTATCAGCTCGATGATGGACGACGGCAGAGCAATGCCCGCCATGCCGAAAAGCATGGTAAACGCGAAAAGCTTTGCGGAATCGAGGGCGTAGGCAAGCAAGGAAAAAAGCCCGAAGCATCCGAAAACACCCGCAAGGATCAGCAAAGTCCATCTGCGGTATGAAGTAACCTTTCTCGCGCAAAAGAGCAAAAGAGCGGCAAGACCGATGCCAACGACCGCAAACATGATGACAAGCCCAAGTACGTCTTTCATAGGGAACTCCTTGTTTTGTAAAATATTGATGAAGATAAAGTTTACTTTTTTAGAGGCTCCCACTCCGGGGGAGCTGTCAGCGCAAGCTGACTGAGAGGGTAAAAACTTATAGAGAAAAAGCCCTCTCCGGCACGCCGTCGGCGTGCCACCTCCCCCAAAGGTGGAGGCTTTTAGAAACATATAATTTGGTATATCAAATCTTCCTCTCCGTTATCAACGTCAAATGCTCGGGCAAATGGAAGATCTCTTTTTTCAAAAAGAGCGGATAAAAATACGTATCCCTCAGTTTTTCAAAGGGTAGCCATTCAAACAGATGGATCTCGTTTTCCTCCATCAGCGTGAACGTTTCGTTTTCAAATAAAAATTTCGCATCGGAAGCATCGATGAGATAATATAACGACAGCTCGTGATATCGCTCGCCGCCATCGTCAAGCGCAAAGAAATTTTCGCAGAACCAAAGCGGACGCACGATTTTCGCTTCAATGCCGAGTTCTTCATGAATCTCGCGCAAGATCGCATCGTTTGCCGATTCGTGCAGATGCACCCTGCCGCCGGGAAGATAATAATGGGACGTGGGTCTATCTCGCATAGCAAGAAGCTTTCCCTCGTGAATGATGACCGCGCATACTCTGTAATTGAAGCGTCCCTCGGGCGTTTTGAACGTCATATCCATCGCCATCACCTCTTAACGCCGCGCAAAACCATCGTCAGCGACATATAGGTATCCCACTGCTTGATGCCTGCATCATAAAGTGCGATCCTTTTATCGTAACGCGCATTTGTAAGGCGTTCCATTTCTCGGATCTCGTCTGCCGATACCATGTTTCCTACAGTATCTTTCATGATACCAATGCCGTTCAGCGCCGAGGCGCGGTGCGATTCGATGATGGCAAGCGCTTCTTCTCTCGAAAAGCAAGGATGATCGGGCGTTAAATTGATGGTAAGATACTCTGTGGAGATATCATGGAAGCCATAGCGTTCCATTGCCTTTGGCATTTCCATTTCGTTCATCGGATACGCACAGACCGCATTTTTTCTATCCATTTCTTCGCAAACGGCGGACACACGCGACCATATTTCTTTTTCAAATTCGCTTGTTTCGGAAACACAAGGCGCATCGTGAACGATACCGCGTCTGCCCGACAAAACCAGGCAAACACCACCATGCTTCAGCACGCGATATTGCTCGCCGTAAAATGCCGACGGCTCAATATGCTCCGAAACCGTATTGGAGATCGTAACCTCAAAGCTTTCGTCTGCAAAGGAAAGCTTGGTAGCATCCTCCTCGAAAAAGGGAATATTCGGCGCTTTTTCTCTTGCAAAGCGAATGAAATTCGTATCGCGGTCGCATCCGCAGACCTGCATTTCGGGATACCAACGGGCAAGCGCTTCCGTAAGCGCACCCGGTCCGCAACCGATCTCAAGCAGGGATTTTGGGCTGTCGATGGCAAACGCTGTCATGTATTTTTCCTTGTAACGGTCAGAAAAACGCAGAGATCGCGTCAGATAAAGAGTCGGAATTTTTTGAATGTAAGTTGACCATACCGTGTTCATGTGTAATCTCCTTTTATTATATATGATATATTCGGAGAGAAACGGGGTGTAGGTGAGTAAAGTTTATTATACCATGTTGATCGGCTTTACACAAGATATTTCCTAATGTTTTCCCCGAAAATCTTGACCTTATATCTGATTTGTGCTACAATAATAAGAAAATGACAGTTCAAAAAAAGGATCATATCATGAAAACCAAAGAACACGCCCCACACATTTCTTTTTACGATGCGGAAGTCCATCACGACAAAAACGCAGGAAAGATCATTGCCTTTTATGCCTTTTTTATCAGCGCATCGTTTTTGATCGCAAGCCCGATCGCTATGCATTTGACAGGTGAGACAGAGAGCTTTTGGGAAAATCTTTTCCGTATCTTCACATCGCCCTCGCGTCTTGTAACCGACTATTTCCGTCTCGGCGGACTCGGCAGTACGTTTTTTAACGCCGCCATCTGCGGACTTGCCTGCAACGTCATCATTTTGCTCAGCCGTGTCAAAGCCTCTGCCACCACCTTTGCAGGGTATATGCTCGTCATCGCACATTGCTTTTACGGTTTGAATTTTGTCAATATGTGGCCGCCCTTTATCGGTGTTTTGCTCTATTGCTTCATCACGAAAAAGCCGTTCCGCGAAAACGTTCACGTTTCTCTCTTTTCCACAGCGCTCGGTCCGTTCATCAGCGACTTTTTGTTCCGCTATACGCTCCGTGGCGACTTTGAATTTGGCGAGCCGAAAATCACCGCGTTTGGTGTCGTTTTGGCAATCCTTTTCGGACTTGCGGCAGGATTTGTCGTCCCCTCCTTGCTCCCCGGCACAACGGCAATGCACCGCGGCTTCAATATGTATAAAGCAGGACTTGCCATCGGTATTCTCGGTATTTTTATCTATTCCTTTATGTATAAAACGCTCGGTGCATCCGAGCCCGAGCCGCTTATCATCGAAAACACCGCCTACGATGCACTTCCGTATCAGTATCGCGGATTTATGAATATCTTTTTCTTGATTCTTTTCTCCGCAACGATCCTGATGGGCTTTTTCTTCAACAGAAGAAGCTTTCACGGATACAAACAGCTCGTTCACAGCACGGGCTACGGCGTAGACTTCCTTGATAAATTCGGTATGCCCGTTTGTCTGATCAACGTCGGTGTTTATGGACTTTGTATTTTGGCATATCTCAATCTTATTTTTATTCTTCCCGAAATCTTCCCATTCTTGCCTCAAGGCGTCGGCTTTACGGGCGCGACCGTCGGCGTTACCTTTGCGGCGCTGACCTTTTCTGCGGATGGACAGCATCCCAGAACCGTTGCTCCCGTCGCACTTGGGTATGCGCTTCTGCTCGTGGTCGTATGTGTCATCTGCGCGATCTTCGGTGCGGACGTGCCGTGGACGCTTTCAACACAGGGATATATCAACGGCCTTGCCTTTGCCACAGGTCTTTGTCCCTTTGCAGGTAAATACGGCTTCAAATACGGTGTGCTTGCAGGCTTTATCAGCGCCATCATCTGCACCTCGACCTCGGCGATGCACGGCGGTTTCGTGCTTTATAACGGCGGGTTCACCGCAGGACTGACGGCGCTCGTGTTGCTTCCGTTTCTTGATTTTTATAAGATCAAACCAAAGTTTGAGGATGACGTTTAATTTCATAAAAAGATCGACAGTGAGAGCTGTCGATTTTTTATTTATATAAATTCAACGAGTTCAACTTTTTCTTTTTGAAAGAAAAAAGTTGCAAAAAGAAAAGGCGGTCAAAGACCGCCTTAAAAAAATCATATCAAAGTACGTTACTCGTGGTTTCGGTGCGTTTCGCATGGATCGAACCGACGAAAGAGATCACAATGGACACGACCGCAACCGACGCGACCACAAGCAAAACCGTCTGCCAGTTTGC
>JBGVLA010000036.1:0-2596 GCA_045124015.1 Eubacteriales bacterium
CGTGACATCGAGAGCCGTGACGTGAAGATCAAAATGAACGACGATGCTATATGGGAGCTTGCCGAAGAGCTTGAATACGAATTGGAACGCACGGATCCATATATTCGCGCCATCGTATTGTATCTGCTCTCTGCCAATCACCTGCGTCAAGAATCGGGAGAATATAGCGCGGACGATGCTTCCCCCACGGTTGATTGGAGCAAGGAGTATTTGAGAATACAAGCATCCGAGCTGGCGGACGGGGCGAATAAATTCTTGGAGTTGTCCGGCGACGAAGCTCTAAAGCCCAATATGATCAAGAAAAAATTGGTGGAGTATCATACTCAGCTTGAAGCGCTTGGCTTTAAATTTGAAAGCGAGAGAACAGGACAGACAAGGACGCTGGTATTCCGATTCATTCTTGAAAAAGTCAGACGCCTCTATTTTGAAAAAGGAAAGCTCCCGATAGAAATATCTGCGAGGTCTGTGGAGTCCGAAGCGGATCATGACAGCATGACAGGTGACAGTTTGGAAAATACCGTGCCGGTTCTTGAAGTGCCCAATACCGAGGGTACAGAAGCTTGTGAGGAAGAAGCTGTAAATGAAACAAGCGGTATGGATCCCCACAAGCTCATGAATTATCTCTTGAACAAACGGCGTGAAAGTGGGATGTATCAGGAGCTTGATACGTTCTTTGAAAACGGCTACGTGGTTGAACAGGACGGCAAACAGATCCGCAAGGAAGGCACGCCCATCGAGTATTCTATTGTGACCGGAACCTATCCCGGAATCATCGATACGCTGATGACAGGATTGGATGGACTCTATCACGCATTTCCTATGATCAAATCCATACCCATGTATAGAAAGGTCTTGACGGGGCATTTGAAAGAGCTTGAACTTTATGTGGCGCAGGAGCTTCAAGATCTGCAGGATGACAGTACTGACGGTACAGATATCGAAGGAAATGAAGCTGTCACCTGTCATGCTGTCACAGAGGTCAAGAATTGACCCACTGAAATCAAAGAAAAGGCGATTGAGAAACGGTTTCAACGCCTCAAAATGAGGCGTTGAAAATAAGGCTTTTGTAATATACCCCACTTGCGGTGTACACCGACGGAATATGGGGTTTCAGCGATTTTGAGAGCAGTAAACGATGCGTTGCCCGACGCGAGCTCTCCCGTTGGAAAATTCGCAAATAGTGCCGATGAAGACCGAGGCTTTTTTTAGCGAAAATAGGGGTGCTTCTCACGGAACGGAAAAACAGGAGGTTTTTTAAATAATATGATTACAGGCATCAAGAAAACGCATAAAACGACCGAAATATATTTTGATGAGGCTGACGAGTGGACAACGGTCAGCACCTATAACACCAGCCTCAAGAACAGGCTCCTTGCTTTCTCAACGGAGCACCCGGAGTTGTGCGCGCAGACAGATGATGACGGATTCGGAGGGCTCTCCTTCCGCATTCAAAAGAGATGTTTCACCTATCGTCTGGTAGCTCCGTACTCCGAGGAACGCAAGGCAACGGCAAGGGCTAAAATGAACGAGCTCAATGCGAGAAAATGAAAAGAGACCGCCGGAGCGATCTCTTTGCATATTATTCCTTTGGCATATTACGAAGGACGGATATCTGGTCTCGTCTGCCATAGACAATGGCGGTAATCCAAACGGTTGTCGTTTCCTCGTTCACCCAATAGTAAACGATAAAATTCTCAACCGACATTTTGCGGACGCCTTCCGTGCGCCATGGATCTTCATCAACGAGGGGATAGCGAAGCGGCATATGGTCGAGCGTCAGAATCTCCTTCTTGATGCGGTCAGACCAGCACCGTGCGACCACGGGTTCAAGAAGAACCTTGGAGATATATCCTACAGCCTCCTTCAACTGCGCCAGCGCGTGGTTCGTCAGTTTTACTTGATACGTCATGGTCAGATACTCTTGTTGATTTCGGCAAAAGCATCTTCAACGTCAACACCCTGACCTGCCTTTGCTTCCGAAAGTCCTTTCGCCATCATTGTGTTGAACTGTGCATCGGTCATCGAATCACGGGTCTGCAAAGCAGGGACGGAGAACGAGTAAGGGATACTGTTGGTCATAATAATTTGTCGATAAAGAGAATCGATCAATACAGAAACAGGGATGCCGAGTTGCTCCAATACTTCCTCTGCCTGTTGCTTGATTTCGGGGCTGACTCGCGCGGTTACGTTTGCGGTTTTCGTTGCCATAGTATGCACCACCTTTCTGCTATTAGTATACCATATTGTATGGCGAATTGCAATACAAATCTCGAAATTTCTTTGTGTAAATTTTGGGAGCAACTCCGGTGCGTTAATGTCTACACCACCCAAAACCTGTGATGCAGGAATCAAAGAAAAGGCTATCGGCAAAATAGCATTTCAAAACCCAAGTTATATGGATAGATATTTTGCCGCATACGGCAAGGTCACTATTTTTTCTGCTTTCCCGACGCTCGCGTCTGGGGCAAGCATAGCGCGTGGACGTCCACCGCCAAATGGCGGCGCCCTCCTCGCACCGTCCCTGCGCTCACGCTGGGACAGAATCGGGCAGAAGCCCGAACCCACTTTTCATTGAAAGGAGAAAAATATTGGGCAG
>JBGVLA010000037.1:0-7670 GCA_045124015.1 Eubacteriales bacterium
ACTTTTTGTATAAATTATGTTAATATATAAAATAGTTTAATAATAAAACTCTAAGGAGGCATATTGTGAAAAAAGCAAATTTGAAATTGTGTTCTCTTATGATGGCTGCATCGATGCTTCTTGCGGGCTGCAACAATGCTGTATCTACATATACATCGGCAGATGAAAAAGAATCCACCGCGAGCACATCCATCAGTACAACGGAATCGACGTATCATACGACAGATGCGATCGAGACCACAGAGACCACAGATATGGCGACAGAAACGACCACCACGACAGAAACAACGACTGCCACAGAAACAGAAAGCGATCTTCCTGTTGTAGATCCGACAAAGTATACGGATTTGGAGCTGAGTCAGGAAGCGCTTTATGATAAAATGATGGGTGGTTGGATCGGTCAGATGGTTGGTGTTGCATGGACCGCGTCCACAGAATTTGGCAGTGCAGGCTCGATCAGACCGGCTAATAAATTTCCGACATGGAAGCCGGAAATGATCGGAAATGCATATGAACAGGATGACGTATACGTAGAGATTCCTTTCCTGGATGCGATGAAGGAGCATGGTGCATTCTGCGATCCTCTTTATATGAGTGAAAAATTTGCAGATTCACTTTTTAATCTTTGGCATGCCAACGCCGCAGCCAGAAAAAATCTCAACGCAGGTTTTTCTTGGTATGACGCAGGTCATTATTTGATCAATCCTCATGCGGACGATATCGACTGGCAGATCGAATGCGATTTTCTCGGTTCGATGTATCCGGGACTTGTAAATGAAGCAGCAGAACGTGCATTTGAAATCGGTCATATGATCGGATATGGAGACGGCGTTTATGGCGGCGTATTCGTAACGGCAATGCACGCGGCGGCATATACAGCACGCTCGATTGAGGAGATCGTGAACGCAGGTGTTTCCGTCATTCCCGAAGGAACAGAATTCAGAGATGTTATGGATATTGTCGTTAAGGCATATGAAGACGGAAAAACATGGGAAGAAGCATGGCAACTCGTGGAAACTCATTGTGGCAAAGATGACAAATGCCCCGAGTTTAATGCCACCTCTCCAAAGCCTTCTTTGAATATTGATGCCAAGCTCAATGCATCCTATATCGCAATTGGTCTGCTTTGGGGCGAAGGCGATTTTGCTAAGACCGTTGAAATTTCTTGTCGTTGCGGACAGGATAGCGACTGCAATCCCTCCAGCGCTGCTTCGATCTTGGGCAATTACTATGGCGCATCCGGTATCGATGAAATATACACGAGCGCTATCGATTATGATACCACTTTGTTCGACACCACAAATTATACATTGAATGATGTCGTTGCAATCAATATGGATCTCACCACAGAGGTTCTTCATGCTTACGGAGCAAGCGAACAAAACGGCACATGGACTATCAAAACCAATAAATCCTTTGAGCCCGTTCCTTATGAACAGTGGGCAGATGATTTTGCTGCAGATGTTATCATTCAAACACTTCAGAATGGTGCCGTTAAAGTCATTGCCGGTTCTACAGGAACAGAAACACTGAAATCTGTTGTAATTGATATGGGCGACGGCTTTACCATGTATTCCGGCGGTTATTATCACTATGCAAAAACAGGTACTTATAATGTCAAATTCACCTTAGTCAGTGATAAGGGAACGACGATCCAGGGCGAAAAAACGGTTGAAATCGAAGCGATCCCCTCAGGAAAGGGCATCACCAGTGCAGGCGATTCTGCGCTCGTATACGACGGTATTATTCCTTACACGGGAACACCCACAGCAGTTCAAGAGCAGGTCGAGATCAAGCCTGCATCGGAAGGCGCCGACGTATGGGCAGGTATTCAATTTGATGGCAAATTTGCTATCAACGGTTTGAAATTTGTTGAAGGCAAACAAAATAAAAAAGGCGGATGGTTTACTGAAACTCCCACCGTTGAGGTTTTGATCGACGGTGAATGGGTTGCTGTTGATGCAACGATCACGCCTGCATATCCGGGTAATTCGGCAGAGGAGCAGGGCAACGCATTTGAACAGTATCGCTTCACCTTCGAAGAAATTGTTTGCGAAGGTGTCCGCGTTATTGGAAAAGCAGGCGGTTCCGATCCTTATATCAGCATTGGTGAATTGATTCCTCGTTGTGATGATATCGTAGCTTCCAAGGAATTTGACAATGCAGATTCTCCGATTGCCATCTCTAACTTGATCGTACCTACCGGTAGTGGTTCGAAAGATCTTTTGATCATTTGCGACGGTATTTTGGATACCAAGACATATGATACATACAACGGTAAGGTCTTTGCCGACGTGGAATTTTTCGGTTATCAGTTCAGAGAAGCACGAACCATCACGAAAGTCATCTTCACGGAAGGCAAGCATTATTCCGATGGCGGTTGGTTCAAGAATGGAGATATCCATATTGAGGCTCTCGTAAACGGCGAATGGAAGGAAGTATCTGTGAGCGCTTCTCCTGCATATCCAAATGGCGATAGTCAGGATGCGTTCGGTGCCTCCTATGAAACCTATACCTTTGCGTTGACCGAAAGTCTCTCTTGTGAAGGTATCAGAATCAGTGGCGCCGCAGGCGGCAAGGGTGATTTTATCAGCATCAATGAACTTATTGTTCAATAAAAATCTTTTGATGCATTATAACAATTCGTTAAAACACGGTATGATCATTTTCATGATCATACCGTGTTTATTTTCAACCCGGCTCTCTTACAAATCTGTATATTATGAAAATAAATTTTGTAATCATATCATTAACGATTGACAAAATTTGAAAAATAATATATAATCTTGTAGAATTGTAACGTTCACATACGAAATCAGGCACAAAATTAACAAATTTGCGTCATTTCAATATCATATTATCACGTTTGTGAACGATTCGGAAAGGTAGGATGGCAAATGTCATTATTTCTTCACGGGGTATCCGTTCCGCATAGAAAGCACGCATCCGATCAAAGTGCGGCTCGTTTGGAATATCCTCAAAGGGTTACGATTCCGATGTCTATGCATATCGGTGCGCCCGCAACGCCAACGGTCAAAGTTGGTGATATCGTCAGTATTGGTACAAGGATCGGAGAAGGAAAAGCCCCCGTATCATCGCATATTTATGCAAGTATTTCGGGTAAGGTCTCAAAAATCCAAGATTTTCTTCTTTCAAACGGCAGTACCGTTCCCGCTGTCGTGATCGAATCTGACGGAGAGGGAAGAGTCGATCAGGATATTAAGGCACCTGAGTTAAATACGAGAGAATCTTTGATCGATGCGATTCGCGCAAGCGGTGTTGTTGGACTTGGCGGTGCCGGTTTTCCGACATATGTCAAAATGAATGTGGAGCCTTCTCGCATAGAAGCGCTTATCATCAACGGTGCCGAATGTGAACCATACATAACCAGCGACTCCTATACGATGGTCAATCGCCATGAGGATATGGCATTTGCCATCCAGAAATTACAGGAAATTCTCGGTATTCAGCGCATCATCATCGGCATCGAAGCCAACAAAAAAAATGCGATCGCGTCCATAAGAAAGCTCGCAATGCAAGATCCTCATATTGAAGTGAAAATTTTGCCGTCGATCTATCCGCAGGGCGGCGAAAAGGTACTTGTATATCACACAACAGGTAAGGTCATTCCTGTTGGAAAGCTTCCCATCGATGTCGGATGTATCGTTTGCAACTGTACAACGATCGCCGCTATCGGTCATTACTTCAAAACGGGCATGCCGCTTGTCAATAAGTGCGTAACCGTAGACGGCGGTGCCGTCAATCAGCCTCAAAATATCATTGTACCGATCGGCACATCGATTGCGGATGTATTTGATTTTTGCGGCGGTCTTCATAGCGATCCCGTCAAGGTTTTATACGGCGGCCCCATGATGGGCATAACCGTTCCCGATATGAATGCCCCCATTCTTAAAAACACCAACGCCGTTCTGGCGTTGACAGCAAAAGAGACTAAGCTTCCGAAAACGACCGCTTGCATTCGATGCGGCTCCTGCACAAACGCTTGTCCTTTTGGACTTGCACCCGCATCCATCGCAATTGCATTTCGAAAGAAAGATGAAGCCCGTCTTTCGGCACTTTCCGTCAACGCTTGTATGGAGTGTGGTTGTTGTAGCTTTGTCTGTCCCGCAAACAGACCGTTGGTGCAGACAAATAAGCTTGCAAAAGCTTTTTTGAAAGATTGTAGATCCAAGGAGAAAAATCAGACATGACGAATACTTTACATCTTTCCGTTTCTCCGCATATTCATAGCGGTCGTTCCACTATGGGCATCATGCGCGATGTCATTCTCTCGCTTTGTCCTGCTGCCATTGCCGGTGTGATCATTTTCGGTTTACGCGCCCTTCTCGTAATGGCGGTTTGCGTTTCCAGCTGCATCATTTTGGAAGCACTTTTTAACCTTATTGTAAAAAAAGAGCAGACGATCGGAGATCTTAGCGCCGCTGTAACAGGACTTTTGCTCGCCCTTAACCTTCCTGCTAATATTACGATCTGGCAATGCATCGTGGGCTCGCTTTTTGCAATCGTGATCGTGAAAGGACTTTTTGGCGGTATTGGTTGCAATCTTGTCAATCCTGCAATCACAGCGCGTGTTTTTATGCTCATTTCCTTTGGAAGCATGACGACACAAGCATTTCCGACGATCGTGGATACCGTTTCAAGCGCAACGCCTCTTGCACAGATGATGGCAGGAGAAAACATTCGACTTTCCGATCTCTTTTTCGGAATCACAGGCGGCGCGATCGGTGAGACCTGCGCTTTGGCGTTGCTTCTTGGCTTTCTTTACCTTCTTGTCAGACGTGTGATCACTTGGCATATCCCCGTATCCTTTATCGGTTCGGTATTCCTTCTTTCTTTCTTTGCAGAAGGAATGGATCTTATGAAAGCGCTGGCAATGATTCTTTCCGGCGGTCTTCTGCTTGGCGCGATCTTCATGGCCACAGACTACGTAACCTCGCCTCCAACGCCTCTCGGAAAAATTATTTTCGGTTTGGGTGCTGGCATTCTGACATTTTTAATTCGTTATTTCGGTATTTATCCGGAGGGAGTTTCTTTTGCAATCCTTTTGATGAATATTTTGAATCCCTACATTGAGGCGCTGACGGCGCGACGCGTATTCGGAGGTCAAAAATCATGAAAAAATCAATCAAAAACGTTGTCGTGCTTTTTGCTATTTGCGCGGTCGTTGCCATCATGCTTTCGATCACCAATGCCATTACAGCTCCCATCATTGAAAAAAGTGAGCGTGAGGCGGTCAATCAATCACTATTACTCGTGATGCCGAACGGTCAAAATTTCGAAAAGCTCGAATTTGACCCCGAAAGTCTTCCCGAAACGATCACAGAGGTTTACAAAGAAGAAAACGGCGGTTATGTTTTTAAGTTGAAAACAACAGGCTATTCTTCGAATTTCATCATCATGTGCGGCGTAAACGCCGATGGTTTTGTCAGCGGTGCGCTTTGCCTTTCGTCCACGGAAACACTTGGACATGAAAAGACCTTCGGAGAAGTGTTGATCGGTAAAAGCAACTCGGATATCGAGCTTGTCGACACCATTTCCGGTGCGACCAAGACAACAAATGCTTATCGCAACGCAGTTAAAGATGCACTGGCGGCGGCACAGATCCTTTCCGCGAACGAAACAGAGAAAGCAGGTGAAAGCGCATGAAAAAAGACGGAAATCTTTCTATTTTGACCAAAGGGATATTGAAAGAAAATCCCGTATTTATTCTCATTCTCGGAACTTGCCCAACGCTTGCCACCACGACCAATGTGGTCGGTGCTTTTGGTATGGGTATTGCCGCACTCGTCGTTTTGCTTTGCTCCAATATGCTCATTTCACTTTTGCGCAAAGTGATTCCGGATGGCGTTCGAATCCCATGCTATATCGTTATCATCGCGGGATTTGTTACCATTGTGCAAATGCTTGTGCAAGCGTTTTTTCCCGCTCTTTATGAAATGCTCGGTGTATATCTGGCTCTAATCACGGTCAATTGTATCATTCTCGGCAGAGCAGAGATGTTCGCAAGCAAAAATCCCGTTCTCAAATCTGCACTCGACGGCATCGGTATGGGACTTGGCTTCACACTTGCCTTGACGGCGATGGCAACGATTCGAGAGGTATTTGGCGCGGCAAGCTTTGCCGGAATTCCGATCTCGTTTCTCCAAAATTATAAAATTGAATTTTTAGTCAAAGCGCCGGGTGGTATGCTCGTATACGGTATGCTGATCGCGCTTGTATATGTTTTGACGCGCGGCAAAGGACCGAAAAAAAAGGAATTTACCTGTGCAGGTTGTCCTTCCGCGGAATACTGCCATACAGGATCTTGTGCGAAAGAGGAGGTAAAATAAATGGAGCTTTTCAGATCTTTGATCGTCATTTTGCTTTCCTCCGTTCTCGTAAACAATTACGTTCTTAGCCGTTTTCTTGGGATTTGTCCTTTTTTGGGTGTTTCCAAAAAGCTGGGACAAGCAATCGGCATGGGCGTTTCTGTAACAGCGGTCATGCTTCTCGCAACAGCCGTTACATGGCCCATTCAGCGTTTTGTCCTTGAGCGCTTTGGTCTTGATTATATGCAGACGATCGTATTTATACTGATCATTGCGGCGCTCGTGCAAATGCTCGAGATCTTGCTCAAGAAATTTTCTCCTGCGCTTCATCGCGGTCTTGGCGTATATCTGCCCCTGATCACAACAAACTGCGCTGTTCTTGGCGTAGCCATCAACAATATTACGGATGGTTACGGCTTTTTGGAATCTCTTGTCAGCTCCCTTGGATGCGGACTCGGCTTCCTTTTGGCGATGATCCTTTTTTCCGGTATTCGCTCACGCATAGACGAGAATGAAGTGCCGAAAAGCTTTCGCGGTCTTGCCGTTACGCTGATAGCCGCTTCCTTTATCTCGCTTGCCTTTATGGGTCTGTCGGGAATCGTGGATGCGTTGTTCGCATAAACCTTACGAAAGGAATTTGATTATGTTAAATGATATTTTGATTGCGCTTGCTGTTGTCGGTGCCGTAGGCTTGATCGCAGGTATATTCCTGACGGTTTTTGTGCGTCTTTTCGGCATCGAAGAGGATCAAAAGGTAAAACAGCTTCGCGCATGTCTTCCCGGCATCAACTGCGGTGCTTGCGGCTTCAAAGGCTGTGATGAATATGCCGCACTTCTTGCCGAAGGGAAAGCAAAACCCAATCTTTGCGTTCCGGGCGCGGAAAACACCGCAAAGGAATTGGGTGAGCTTCTCGGTGTCGAGGTTGAAGCACCCAAGGATGTCGTTGCTTTTGTTCATTGCAACGGTAACTGCACCGCAACGGAGAAAAAAGCTTCCTATGACGGTATTGCAAGCTGTCGCGCGGCGGCAATGCTGTATGGCGGTCCCGATGCTTGCCGCTTTGGTTGCATCGGTCTTGGCGATTGCGCCGCCGCTTGTCCTTCGCAGGCAATCTGCGTAAAAGACGGCATTGCACACGTAGATACAAGCCGTTGTCTTGGCTGCGGTCTTTGTACGGATATCTGTCCGCATCGGATCATATCCCTTGTTCCGCAAGAAACGGCAGCTGTTGTGATGTGCAGCAACAAGGACAAAGGTGCGGATGCAAGAAAGGCATGCAAGAATGCCTGTATCGGTTGCAAAAAATGTGAAAAGGTATGCGCTGTCGGTGCAGTTTCCGT
>JBGVLA010000038.1:0-21658 GCA_045124015.1 Eubacteriales bacterium
TTATAAAGAAATCGCACAAAGTGTAAACATTCCGCTCATTATTTATTACACCGTGTCCGCAGGAGTGAATATGAGCACCGATCTTTTCTGCCGACTTTTTGAAATCGATAACATCACGGGCGTGAAGTGGACTTCCTCGAATTATTACGAGCTTATCAAGCTCCGCGAACGTTGCCCCGAGGCGAATATCTTCAACGGTCCCGATGAAATGCTCGTTTGCGGTCTTTCTTCGGGTGCTGACGGCGGTATCGGTTCAACCTATAACGTTATGTATCCGCTTATCCGCAGCATTTACGATCATTTCCGCGCAGGCAATATGACGGAAGCGCTTGAACAGCAGAAAAAGGCGGATAAGATCATCAACGTCATGCTCCGTTATTCCGTGATCCCCGTTTGCAAAATGATTTTGGAAGAAATGGGTATCGAAGTCGGCCATGCCTCGTTCCCGATGACGAGATATTCCAAGGAGGAAAGATCCGTCATCAAGGCTGAACTCCTTGCTGCAGGATTCTATTTTGAATAACGCTCAATAAATGCCAAAAGAGCGCGTCCCGCAAGGGACGCGCTCTTTGATCTTCGTTCAGTTTTTTTGGACTTGAGCGATATTCAATATTTATAGGTCATGCTTCAATATAAAATCGATGATCGGCGCAGGATCTGTAAGCCCGTGTGGATGATGCTCACAGCCTGCTTTCCCGAATACCGCAAACGGAATATCCGTTTGTCTGTACGCCTTTTCCAAAACATATCCGTTTTCGGGATAGGGAACGACTGTATCGCTGTCTCCGTAAACCATGACGACGGGAATCCGATGCTCGATGAGTGTCGGGATCTTATCGATGGGATGTCCGCGGAAGCAGATCAACTCCGATCGCGTTATGCCAAGCGCATCGAGAACCTCCTTGTATTGTTCCTCTCCGCAATTCACAAAGCAATCGCCCATGCCAAAGGGCCAACTGAGGAAGTTCATCACAGGTGCATCCAGATACAAAACGCTGACGGCATCGGGATATTTCGCCGCAAACCCCACCGCCTGCAAACCGCCGCAGCTCATGCCGATGGGAACGCATTTTGCCGAAAGTCCATAGGCTTCCCGCAAGTATTTCGCAAAACGCATCTTCGCGTCGGAGTCGATGTCCGTACCGATGCGGTTGACGTTTTTGAGATATGCCAAATGATATCCACGGCGTAAAAGTTGCATTTCCAGCTCAGGAAATGCACCGAAATATTCGGTCTTTAGCATCCAATGCGATGTTTTCACATCCTCAGGCGGAAAAATCAGCGTCGCATATCTGCCCTCAAATTCAAATTCGATCTGACGAAATTCGTCCTTCCATAGCTTTTCCATTCTCAAGATCTCCCTTGCTTTTTTCTTTTATGGTATCATATTTTGAAAATGAAGTCAATAAAAAAGTATTAAAGTCATTATAAGAACTCGATAAAAACGATAAAATGGAACAATGGTGCAAAAAAACTATCCAAAAAAGCAAGTTTCTTTCCATTTGGTGTATGGTTTCTCGCCTTTTTTCGTGTTATAATGAAACCAGAAAAGCGGAAGGCGCCACCGTGAGATGGTCCGAATCTCGGACACAATATTCAAAAACCGGATCACAGGAACTGAAAGGACAGGTATACGATATGAAAACCGTAGGAGAAAGAATTACAGAACTCAGAAAACAGAAAAATATGACCGAAGAAGAATTCGGTTCGATGCTCGGTGTTTCTGAAGAGTCCGTTTCCGAGTGGGAAAAAAGCGGTGCGCTTCTTGATGTTGATGTTATCGACGATATGTTAGGGCATACCATGGACGAGCTTGCAGAACAGCTTCCCGAGGAAACCTTCGAACATCTTTTGAAGAATATTTTTTCGCAGTTTGCTATGGCAGACGATTTTGCAGAATACAAACAGACAATCGATTCCGATAATAGCACCGCCACAGCACTCTATACCGAAAGCGGTGCCCTTTGGGGCAATCAAAACATCGGCGTGATCTATCGCAAAAGCGCCAAGGATTCCATTCCTCTTTTGAAAGATGAAGATGTTCGCACATATCTTGCGATGCTTTCCGACGAAAACGTTTGCAAGATCCTTGTCTATCTGGCGGAAAGCGCAAAGACCTTTACCTCTTCCTCCGTCGCTTCCAAATGCGATATGACAGCAGACGAGGCAGAAGAAGCACTGCAGATGCTGAAAAAATGCACATTGGTAAAATCTCAGATCGTCAAGCTGGATGATGAACCTGTTACCGTTTGGAAAAAGAACGGTTTCCACAAAATGCTTTTCATTTACGCCATCATGACCCTTGCCAAGAAAGCTTTCACAGGCGAGGATAATTACTATTGCTTCCGCGGAGACCTTGCGTGGTGCTAAGCGTTGCATAAAGCTCAGAAAGTATAAAGATATATGAAAGGAACGATACGCTATGAAGACCGTAGGAGAAAAGATCGCAGAACTCAGAAAACAGAAAAATATGACACAGGAGGAATTCGGCTCGATGCTCGGCATTTCCGCGCAGTCGATCTCCAAATGGGAAAATAACGTATCGCTCCCTGATATCACGCTAATTCCCATCATTGCCGATACCTTTGATATCACCATTGACGCACTTTTTGACAGAAGCGCAAACGTATCACCCGTCAAAGAGGAGAATGCCGTCGATATCGCATTTGAACGCCTCCTAAAAACAAACGCTTCTTATTTCGGTGTTATGGACAAATTCGATGAATATAAGGCTACCATTGACACAGATGATTCGGCGGCAACAGTGTTCTATACCGAAAACGGTGCACTTTTTGGTAATCAAAATATCGGCGTGATCTATCGCAAAAGTGCCAAGGATTCCATTCCGCTTTTAAAGAATGATGAAATTCGCGCGTATCTTGCCATGCTTGCTGACGAAAACATATGCAAAATTTTGGCACATATGGCAGAAAACGCGAAGTCCTTCACTGCCGCATCCATTGCCACCAAATGTAATATAACCGCAGATGAAGCAACTGCCGCGCTTGAAACACTGAAAAAACACGTGCTTGTAAATTCTCGCACGGTGGATCTCGGTGATGAAACTGTAACCGTTTGGGAAAAATACGCTTTCCATAAAATCCTCTTTATCTATTCCATCATGGCGCTCGCCAAGAAAGCCGCGAGCAGAGAAGATCATTATTATTGTTTCCATGGTGATTATACTTGGAGCTGACACATAGATACCCCGAATAACAAAAACGACTTTCGCTTTCGCGAAAGTCGTTTTTTTCATATAGGTCAAGGGGGCATTGTCCCCTTGCGTCTCTTTTGGTTCTTTTCTCCGCGGGGAGAAAAGAATCTTATTCAAAAAGGAAATATTTGCGGCGAAGCTTATCCATTCTGCCGGAGATCTGACGAAGGAGCGCACCTGCATCTTCATCACCGCAAGCGTATTCCTTCATGAGTCTGCCTTCCTCGAAGCAGACCTCATCGTGGATCGGGAAATAATGCTCATAAAGGAACCAGCAGTATTTCATCATACGAAGCGTGCCGAGAACCTCCACATGGTCTTTGATGTCCTGAATGGCGACGTTATAGAGATCCTTGACCGCGCCGACGATCTCATCACGGGTGTTTGCGTGTGCAAGCACCATGGAGCGCGCAGAATGCCAATCGGGATTATACGCGGTAGAGCCGTGGGTATCGGTATTGCCGACGATCGGAACGCGCTTGCCCTTAGCGCAGTAATCGTGGTATTTCTGCACCTGGAAGCCGTTCTGCTGGAAGTAGGTCAGACCGCCGAACACCTCAAAGGCATCAAAGGGCTGTGTTTCAAACATATAATCCGTGAAATCCTCGGGGACTTGATATACGTTGCTGATCCAATACGGATGCGCGAAAATACCAAGACCGTTGCCTTTTTTGATGTGATTGCAGATCCAAACACAAGAAGCATAGGGGAATTTTTCAACGTTCTCGGGAATGTCGAGCGTTTCCGAAAGCGCTTCGACCTCTGCACGATACTGTTCCTCGGTCATCACGTCGGGACATTCGCCGTTTATGGAGCGCCATTTGGGATCCGCGCCGCGGTTGACGTACTGCAAGGAGCAGTCAAGAAGACCGTTGACGCTGTAATCGCCCGCAAAATTTACGATATGAATATCGTTGCCGGGAAGGTGAATCTCTTCGCCGGGATAAAGCTTCAGATCAAGATTCAGATCTGCATAGAAATTTCGTGTTTCAAGCGAAGGATAATATTTTCTGTGGTCGGTGATCGCCATGAAGTCATAGCCTGCCTTGCGGTAGTTTGCCGCTACGATGAACGGATGCTCCTTACCGTCGGAACGGGTAGAGTGCATATGCATATCGCCCATATACGGATATCTGCCGATGAGATCGTCTTCTACCGCATAAACGGAAAGCTGAACGATGCGCTTATCGTCCGCATTGATGCGGATATAATATTCGCTTTCCTTGTGGAAGGTATGCGTAATATGGAAGCAACCGTCTTCAGAAACGGTCATCGTATATTCCGCATAATTTTTGCGGTTCGGATAGGTATAGGGGGCACCTTCCGTCGTCGTATGAATGGCGATCAGATGCTCCTTTTCCTTTGCGAATGCCGCATGGCCGCCCAAGGGCTTGACCGTGATCGTAACTTCTTTTCCCGTGGGGATGACCTTCGGGAAAATATCATAATTGATGAGCTCTCGTTTCATAAGTGCCATAATCGTACTCCTTATTTGAATTTCGTTTGGTATCTTCATTTTATCACAAGCACACCTTTTTGTAAAGTCCCCTCACAAATTCTTCTGAAAAAGCATACGATGTAAAGAAAACGCCAATCGGCAGAACGGAGAATATTTCCAAATGGATAATTTACAAAACGAAAAAAATTACGGCACGCTCATCATCTGGGCGCAAAGCGCTTCCGAAGCCATTCCCATTGAGGGCGCGACCGTTGTGGTCAGACTCGCAAGAGAAAACGGGGAGAGCGATCTTTTTCGCGTGCTTGCAACCGATGAAAGCGGTCTTACCGCACCCATTCGCATCGAAACACCTGCTCCCTCGGAATCGCTTTCTCCGGGAGGCAAAAAGCCCTATTCTGAGATTTCAACGGAGGTTACCGCGACCGGATTTTATAGCGTCATCAACACAGGTATTCCCATCTATCCCGGTATCACGTCGATTCAGCCTGTCCGTATGATCCCGATTCCCACAAGAGAAGACGGTACACCCTTTCCGCAGGGAACCGTCATCATAAACGAAGGTCAAAATTTGCCAAATTTATAAGGAGGGTTCCCGATGCCGCCTTTTATTCCCGAATTTATCCGTGTGCATCTTGGTGCACCCGATGCTTACGCACAAAACGTAACCGTCAGCTTTCCTGACTACATAAAAAACGTAGCTTCCAGTGAGATCTATCCTACATGGCCCGAAAACGCCATCCGCGCTAATATTTTGGCGCAGATATCCTTCGCGCTCAATCGGGTATATACAGAGTATTATCCCTCTCGCGGTTATGATTTTGATATCACCAATTCCACTGCCATCGACCAATCGTTTGTGAATGGACGCGATATTTTTGAAAATATCAGCCGTATCGTCGATGAGATTTTTAATGATTACATTGCACGAGAGGGCAATATCGAGCCACTTTTTGCGCTTTATTGCGATGGTGTCAATACGACCTGCAACGGGCTTTCACAATGGGGAACGGTCAGCCTTGCAAACGAGGGACTTACCCCATTTGAGATCTTGCAACGCTTTTACGGCAACAACATCCGCCTTGTGGAAAATGCGCCTGTGGAAGCCTTGACACCCTCCGCACCCGAAATCAATTTGCGTTTGGGTAGCGCGGGAAATGACGTTGCGTTCATTCAGCGGCGGCTCAACCGCATCGCTGTCAATTACCCCGCGATCCCCAAGATATCCTCTCCCGACGGCATTTTCGGCACAGAAACGGACAATGCCGTTCGCAAATTTCAAGAGATCTTCGGGCTTTCTGTCGACGGTATCGTAGGCAGAGCGACGTGGTATCGTATCCAGTATATTTATGGGGCGGTCAAGCGCTTGAATGAAATTCAAAGCGAAGGGCTGCGATACGAGGATGTCAGCAAGGAATTCTCCCGTGTAATTTCTCTGGGTGATACGGGTGAAGACGTGGGTGTTTTGCAATATTTTTTGCAGACGATATCGATTTTCAATCCCGAAGTATCGAGTCCCGGATTCAGCGGTTTTTATGATGAGCCGACAAGAAATGCGGTCGTCGCTTTTCAAACGCTCTATGGGCTTCCTGCCGACGGCATCGTAAACGATGCAACGTGGAACTATATCTATGACGATTATCTGGGTATCATCCGCAGTTTGAAGCCTGAACAGATCGGCACGGCGGTCATTCCATTTCCGGGTACGTTTCTAAAGCTTGGTTCAGAGGGTCCTGCCGTTATTCAGCTGCAAGAGTTCATCAATACCGCCGCCCCCTTCTATGCAGGTATTCCCGAAATCCCCGTTACGGGCGTTTATGACGAAGCAACGCGTGATGCCGTTTATGCTGTGGAAGCGGAATTCGGGATTCCCATTGATGGCATCACGGGTCCTCTCGTTTGGGATGTTCTTGCGGACATCTATAACGATGTGGAATCGACCGCGGTGCGCTTGCCCGGACAATTCTCGGGAAACGAGCTTTCTCAAAATCCTTAAATCCAGAAAGGAAACCAACATGACAAATCCATCCAATCGCAGAGATGAGATCATGGAGCTGCAAAATATGCTCCGTGTCATTTCACAAGCGGATGATCGCATTCCTCTCATCAACCCCGATGGTATTTTCGGACCAAAAACAGAAGAATCGGTCATCGCTTTTCAAAATTATATGAGTCTTCCTCCGAATGGCATTGTCGATTATGCCACATGGGATGCTATTTTTCGCGCATACATGAATGCTTCGCGTGTAGTTTCTCTTCATAGCATCCAACCGTTTCCATCGGGAGATTACAAGATCTATCGCGGTGAAAATTCCGATATCGTTTTGCTCATTCAGATCATGCTTTCTGCACTTGCCGTCGCATTGGATATTTTTGATGATATCCAAACGACGGGCATATACGATGAGAAAACAGAAAAAGCGATCATAGAATTTCAGAAGCTGAGTGATCTTTCTCCGAACGGCATTATCGATCGAAAAACATGGGATGCGCTTGCGCGAAATTATAATCATGTTTTTGGAAACGAGCTTTACAGCGATTAAAAAGTAAGCGCGTCTTTGCAAAAAAGAAACTCCCGATCTTCAAAAAATCGGGAGTTTGTTGTATATCAATCGGTAATATAGGTGATGATTTTGGTGTCGGAGTCGGGCTCTTTATAGAAAAGTGTATTGAGCTCTGCTGGCGATTTCGCGCGCTCAAAAAGCTCTTCCAAGGGCTCGAAGGATAGGAGCTCTTTCACGGTAGTCGTATTTGTAGTAAAAAGAATCGGTTCGTTATTTAAGACGAAGTCAAATGTAACAGAGTCTAAAACAACACCTTTCGTATATAAAATATCGCAGAACATATAAACGCACTGCGCAGCATCGCTTGAGGATTCGATTCCCGAAAGGGTAACGCGGTCAATGGAAGTCAGATCATAAACGCTGTAAGAGGGGAGCTCGGGATCTTCATTGAAGCGATAGGTACTGTTTTCGCTCTGATAGTGGTCAAAGCACTGAATGTCCTCAAGACAGATCAAGGAGCGTGCCGAGCCGATCAGTTCAAAAAGATGCAAACGTAACTGATTGTTGGCGTGTACCACATAATAACTATCAGAGATCAGCATGGAGGTCATGATGACCTCGAAATCCAAACCTGTTGCGAGTGAGGTTACCTGGAAGGTATATTTTCCGCTCGTCTCCACATCCTGCGTGTAGCTGTTGATGCGGAATTCAACGCCTTTGTATTTTTCGTTCAAATGTGCGTAAACCTTATCG
Source organism: Eubacteriales bacterium (assembly GCA_045124015.1). Taxonomy (GTDB): domain Bacteria; phylum Bacillota; class Clostridia; order Oscillospirales; family CAG-272; genus QALR01. The sequence goes on from JBGVLA010000038.1 coordinate 7,928, forward strand.
TATAGCTTTTGTTCGTTAGACTCGCAGGAAGCGCAGAGTATGAGAACAAACGCAAGAGCCGCTAAAAGCGCGAGCACTCGTTTGATGCGTTTCATAAATCGTTATCCTTTCTGAAAATAAAGGGAGAGATCTTACTCCCACAAATGATCCAGTGTGATATTCAGCGCGGATACCATCGTGTCGAGAGGGAGCGAAGGGAAATCTTCGCGCTGTCCTTCGGCGTAAGGGAGATGGATGAAGCCGATCTTCATATCCGAATGTTCTTTTTTGCATTTATCAAGAGAAGAATAGAGCAGGTAATTGCAGATATAGGCACCTGCGGAATAGGAATATTTTGCGGGGATCTCTGCCGCAGCAAGCGCATCTGCGATCGCTTTCTCGTTGTATGTGGTAAAATAGCCGTCGGGGGCATCGGGGATGATGGGCGCTTCCGCGGGAACATCTTCCGTGCCGTTGGCGTAAAGTCCGTCGTTGTCCTTGGTCGCGCCGCAAAGATTGATGCCGACTCGTTCAATGCGGATGGTTTTTGCGCCTGCGGCAAGACCGACCATCAAAAGACCGTCGGGATGCCACTCGTCCCAAACCTCGCGGATCTTGGGGAAGGCAGTCTTCCATGTTACGGGGAGGACAAGCTTTCGCACTTCATATTTGTCAGATGCCATGAGCTTTTGAACTGCTTCTCCGGAAGGATTTCGGGTGTCGTCTCCGAAAGGCTCAAATCCGGTGATTAAAATTTTTTTCATAGTATGAAACCTCTCTTTTTATCGTATGACGGAGAAATACAGTTTCCCTCATTCTTTTGGTAGTATACCATATCATCTCCAAAAAATCAAGCCTTTTCCATGCAAATTTACATTCTATACAAAAAGACTTACAAATCATAGCAATGACGTGTTTCAAGATGTGGTTATTTTTGATGCAATATTCGGATTCATGCCCAAAAATATTCATGCACAAAACATATGACAGCACATAGGATGAGGGTGAAGGGCATGTCTTTGTCAGAATTTGACAAATGCTTTCCCTAAAATTCTTGATTAAAAAAGATGAAAATATGGAAAGAATAAGAACAGAAAGAGCAAAAAAGATATGCCCTTTTTGAAATAAGTTCTAAAAAGAAAGAGTGAGCAAAATGACCATCAAACGCGGAGATATATTTTATGCGGATCTCAGTCCCGTCGTTGGAAGCGAGCAAGGGGGACTTCGCCCGGTCCTCATCGTACAAAACGATGTTGGCAATCGATACAGTCCTACCGTGATCGCCGCAGCCATCACAAGCCGTCTCGGCAAGGCGAAATTGCCGACCCATATCGATGTTTACGCCGAACGCTTCGGTCTCGTCAAGGATTCTGTCATCTTGCTTGAGCAGATACGAACCATTGATAAAACGCGCCTGAGGGAAAAAATGGGTCATATCGATGACGTACTTATGCAAAAAGTGAATAACGCCATCACCATCAGCTTCGGGCTTTTAGAAGGGACGGAGCAGCCTTCGGCTGTTGCCGCCGTTACCGACGAGACGACGCCGACCGTGAACGCATAAAAATATAGAAACTGCCCTTGCGCCGTATGGTGCAGGGGCAGTCATGTCTCATAAGCGGTAGATATCCTTCAAATGCTTTTGATAAGCAAGGATGTTATGATCCCGATCGGCGCGTTGGCGCGCTTCGTTTGAAAGCGCCTGCCGTTTGTGGGGATCGAGCAGGATATCCTCGATGTATTTCGAAAGACGAGCGTTATCGTTGTCAAGATAACCGTTTTTGCCGTTTTCAACGAGGTGGCAGAGCCCGTCCGTCGGCGTGCTGACGATGGGGATCCCGAGCGTCAAGGCTTCGAGCGCGCATATGGGCGTACCTTCCCAACGAGAGGTCATCACGAGTACCTTCGATTCCTGCAGGATCTTGAGCGGATTTTCCAAAAAACCAAGAAATTCGACTCGGCTTTGCAGGGGCGGACTTTGTGCAAGGAGATGCAATTCATCGGCAAGCTCACCGTCCCCGATGATGGCAGCCCTTGCCTTGGGACAAGACTCCAAGACGGGAGCGAGAACGGAAAGAAAGCGTTTGGGATCCTTTTGCTTTGTGAGTCTTCCTATGAAAACGATATCATATCCGTAGGAGTTCGGGTCGCTTTCCGCTTTCTTTCGAACGTCTTCGATGTCTATGGTGTTGTAAAGCACGGAGCTCTTTTTCTGAACCAAGCGGTGGAATGCATATTCCTTGCAGGCGCTTTCAGAGACCCAAAGGATATGCCTTGCGCGCATAGCCGCGAAAAGATAACAAACAGATTTCGGGGAATATCTTACGGCATCGGGGCTGTTGCTGTGTATATGAGAGATCAAAGGGATGCTTCCGCAAACAAGTGAGGCGATCATGCTTGCTCTCATATCGTGAGCATGGATAAGATCGGGCTTCTGTTCCTTGAGGATCCGCTTCACATTTTTTGGGGATACGGATGCGATCGGGACGAAGGTAAGCCCTTGACGGGACAATGCTTTTCGGATAGGACCATCGGGACTGCAATATACGCTCTCTATGTGCGTCATCTGCTTCATGATCGTACATGCGACATTTTCCGCACCGCTGAATTGATTGCTACATAAAAGATGGAGGATTTTCATGCTTAGGATGCCTCGTTTCGGTAGAGCTGAAGGATCATGCGGTCGATATCATCCTTTTCATAGGCGCGTGCTTTTTGTGCGTTATATGCACCTTTTGCAAGGGCAAGCGTACGGTCGTTGCGATGCTGCATGATGGCCTTAGCGAAGCCTTGGATGTCGTTTGGCGTACAAAGCGTGCCTCCTTTGCTGTCGATCAGCTCGCGGTTGCCGCGAATATCAGAGCCTATCACGGGCAAGCCGCTTGCCATCGCTTCGATGACGGCAATGGGAAGTCCTTCTCGATAGGATGGGTGAATATAAAGATCGGCAAGCTTGCAAAGCTCGGGAATATCATATCGATATCCGAGCAAATGGACACGATCGGCAACGCCGAGCTTTTTTGCAAGACGGCGGAGCGCTTTTTCTTCCTTGCCTTCTCCTGCGATGATATAATGAATATCGGGAGATTTCAGTGTTGCTAGGGCACGGATGATCGTTTTGTGGTTCTTGTTTTGAGAAAGTTCTCCGATGGAAAGCATCAAAAAGCGTTCTCCCGAACGCTAAGCTTGATTCTGTTTGCTTGCCTTTCAGCAGGAGACGTTGCAAAACGCTTAGTATCGATGCCGACACCCGGAACGTATACGATCTTTGCGATCGGCAGCTTTTGTTTGGCAAAGGAAAAATCTTCTTCGTTGATCGTGATGAGAAGGTCGGTCTGCTTTGCGCAGAGCTTTTCTATCGGATAATAGAGCAATCGATTCCAAAAGGGCGTATCCTTGCAAAAATGGAAGCCGTGAGCGGTGTATATCACCTTGGTTCCGTTGTTTCTTGTCTTTTTACAGGCAAGGCGGAGAAGAACGGAGGCGATCGGTGTATGGCAATGAATGATATCGAAATGCTCCGTTTCCAACAAGGATCTGAGCATACGGTAATTATGTAGATTTTGTATATGGAAAGGTGAATGTATAAAAGGAATGTTATAATAGCGATCGCAAATCCGTGAGCGCATATGTTCATCTGCATCGTTTCGCGCCGCAATATGGATCTCATAGCCTTCCTTTTTGAGCTTTTCCAGGAGTGGCATATGAAATACGCAGATGTGTTTTTTCAAAACGTTGGCAACAAATAAAATTTTCTTCAAAGAAATAGCTCCTTTCTGAATATCCGCAAACGCGATGCCCGCCCAAAAGAGGAGAGAGAAACGGATATGCACCTCCAAAAGTGTATAACTTTGCGGGGTGCATATCCCATTTTTTTGCTTTGGAGCGGCTTCCGACGGGTGTCGTCTGCCTTTTATGAAAGGATCGATTGGATTTCCTTGGGAACGAGATCGTCTACGGTGCTGCCGTTTTTGAGCTCGTCGCGCACGCGAGTGGAGCTGACGTTTGCGATCTCCTCGGGTGCAGGAATAAGAAGCGTTCTCACGCCTGTACGTTTCCAATTAAAATCTGCCATTTCGATTTCATATTTGGCATCTACTTCGTTTCGGATACCGCGCACGATATAGTCTGCACCGATCCTTTTTGCGTAATCGGCAGTATATCCGTGGTCGATATCGACGGAAACATTGGAAAAAGTCTCCACAGAGCGGCGAATCATGGAAAGCCGGGTCTCTTCATCAAACAGATGGGTCTTGTTGGGATTTACAAAAATGCAGACAACGACCTTATCAAAAAGGGCGGATGCGCTTTTGACAAGCTCGAGATGTCCTACGGTGAAAGGGTCGAATGTCCCCGGAATGAGTGCAGTTTTCATCTCATTCAGCTTCATTTTCGGTGATGGGGGTGAGGATGGTGAGATAAACTCTGCCGTAGCGAGCCTCTTTTTTGAGCGTATAACGCGCTTCAACCATCACGTCGTTGTAAAGTCCGCCCTTTTCATCCTCGCAGATGACGAGTGCGCCCTCAGCGAGCATATCTGCGTCATAAAGCTCTGCGACGACCTTAGGAAGAAGGTTCATCGGATACGGCGGATCCAGGAAAACGATATCGAATTTGCTTCTTCCGCTTGCGGATTTGATATACTGCTTCCAATCCATGCAGAGAACGTTGGATTTCTGATAAAGATGAGTCTTTTGTGCGTTTTGTGTGATAACGGCAGTCGCTTCCTTGGAGGAATCGACGAAGGTCGCTTTTTCAGCACCGCGGCTGAGCGCTTCAAGGCCGAGCTGACCCGAGCCTGCGAAAAGGTCAAGCACGCGTCTGCCTTCGATATCGAACTGGATTGCACTGAAAAGTGCTTCTTTTACTTTTGCGAGTGTGGGGCGAGTTGCTTCGCCGTCGAGTGTGGTGAGCGCCATGCCTCTGGCGGTGCCTGTAATGATTCTCATATTTGTTTCTCCGTTATTTTTGATTTTTGAAATGATGGATGATATTTTCTGCGATCTCGGGGGTAACGCCGCGGATGGCTTGAAGCTCCTCTGAGGAGGCTTTTTTCACGCCTGCAAGACCTCCAAAATGCGTCAAAAGTGCTTGTGCACGTGCTTTTCCGATGCCTTCGATGTCCTCAAGCGAGGAAATTTTCTGCGTTTTCCGCTTTTTGTTGCTCATTTTGGAGATGGTAAAGCGATGCACTTCTTCTTGGATATTATAAATTAAAGTATAGACCGATTGCTCGGAAGCGATGGAGATCTCACCCATTTCTCCGACAAGCGCACGCGTCTTATGATATTCGTCCTTGACCATGCCAAAGACGGGGATATCGGGATATCCTGCCTCTTGTAGAGCTTGAACGGCGATATTTCTGTGATTTTCGCCGCCGTCGATGAGGATGAGATCAGGAATTTTTGCGCCTTCATCGGCAAGATGCGCCGCATGACGGCTGACCGCTTCGCGCATGGATGCGTAATCGTCGCGGTGTTCCGTAGATCTGATGGAAAAAAGGCGGTAATCGCTCTTTTTCGGCTTTGCGTTTTCATAAACGACCATACCTGCGGTGATGGCTTCGTCGCCGAAATTGGAGATATCAAAGGCTTCAATGCGTTCGGGGATGGTTTCCAGTCCGCAAAGAGAAGCGAGGCGTACGAGCGATTTTTCGCTTTTTTCAGAGGATTTCGCATATTCGAGTGAGCGCATAGCGGCATTTTCGCGCGCCATATCACAAAGACGGCGTGTTTCTCCCTTGAAGGGCGTGCGAACGCTGACTTTGTATCCTGCTTTTTCGGTGAGAAGAGCAGTCAAAACCTCCGCGTCCTCGGGTGTCAGAATATCGGCAGGGTTGATCTCCTTGGGGATATATTCGCGTCGGGTATAAAGCTCCAGCATAAACGAAACGATGGCGGAGCTATCCAAGATCTCGCCGCCCGAAAAATAGAAAAGCTCGGTATCGATGAGCTTGCCGCTTCGGATATAAAAGACGCAGATCGCGGAAACGGGATCGCCGACGTGCCACGCGATGATGTCGCGTTCGGTGTCGGGGCTTGCCACGACTTTTTGCTTTTCCTCGAGCTTTTGAACGGAGCGGATGCGATCGCGGTATGCCGCCGCAGCTTCAAAGGCGAGATTCTCTGCGGCAAATTCCATTTTTTCCGTAAGCGATCGGATGATCGCCTCATAATTGCCCGAAAGGAACGATACGGCTTGCATAAAGGCTTCTCGATACGCTTCGGGGGATACTTCGGGGTCGCATGGCGCGATACAGCCAAGCTGACGGTATACGCAGTTTTTGACGCGGCCGCGGTCTTTCGGAAAATGCTTTTTGCAGGAGGGAAGACCAAAGGTCTTTTGCAGAGCGGAGATGATGCCGTAGACGGTGGCTGTACTGGTATAGGGGCCGAAATATTTCGCTTTTTCGGATTCGCGCTTGCGCGTCATGAGAAAACGCGGAAATTCTTCCCCAATGGTAGCCTTCAGATAAGGATAGGATTTGTCATCCTTGAGTTTAATATTATAGCGAGGGTGATAAAGCTTGATGAGACTGTTTTCCAGCGTCAGCGCTTCGATCTCCGTATCGCAAAGGATATAATCGAAATCATGGATGTGTGAGGTCATCATTTCGGTTTTCGGTCCATGCCCTGCGTTTTCGTGGAAATATTGAGAAACGCGGTTTTTGAGTGCGCGGGATTTACCGACGTAAATGACCTTGCCTCCCTTGTCCTTCATGATATAGACCCCGGGAGAGAGGGGAAGCGCTGCCGCTTTTTCACGCAATCTTGCGGCGTATTCAGAATTTACCATAGGGTCTCCTTAACGAAAAACGACAGAGCGCCATTCTTGCATGGCGTTTCTGTCGTCGTTTTATTGGGGGAAAGAATCAAATCTCTGTGCTTACGAGAAGCTCGAGACCGCTGATTGCATCCGTTTCGTCCGGACCGTCAGCGATGAGAGTAACGGTGGAACCGCCGGAGATGGCAAGAGAGAGAACGCCGAGCAAGCTCTTTGCGTTTACGCGTCTGTCATCTTTTTGGATCCAGATGGAGCTTTTATAGGTGTTGGCTTTCTGGATGAAGAAGGTTGCGGGTCTGGCATAGAGACCGACACTATTTTTGATGGTTATATTTCTGGAAATCATTTTTGTTTGCGCTCCTATTTGTGATATCGTGTTCGAAACCCTGAACACTTTAACTATGATTATTATAATTATAGCAATATTTATATATAAAATCAATAGTTTTTTTCAAAAAGTAAGAGGAAAATGAAATTTTTTATTCACAAGGCGCAAAGCCGATCATGCGGCAACTCCGGTGATCGTGATGGTGCAGACTGCGTCTTCGGTATAGATCTTTAAGGTCTTGCCGATCGTGGCAAGTGTATTACCGCCGATGAGGAAGCCATCGTCCGTCCATGTCCCCGTAAAGGCTACGGTTGCCGTGATCGATTTTTTTTCGGGGTGTTCAACCTTAACGAGAATGCCTTCTGCATTTTCAAGCTCAAGAATTTGTGCAAAATAGCTTGCTTCCATCACAGTTCCGATGTTTTTGTCTGTCTCCTGGTCGTATATGGTGGCGCCGACCTTGCAAAAGGCGTTTGCGGTTACTTCCGATACGCCATCCACTTGAATGGAGATGCTTGCGATTTCCGAATATGTTTCGGTAAGATCCTTGGTAAAGTAGGCGTGAACGACGATACCCGCGATGCAGGCAACGATGACAAGGATCAAGATCACGTCAAAGAGATTAAAGCGTGCGCCCGATTTTTTGTTTTCAGAAGATGCCATAGGTGTGTTCCTTTCGTATGGATTTCAGAAAATCATTCTGTGATCATGGGGGTGAAATCCGTGATATATGAGATCGATGTGAAGGAGGGGATCTTGAAGTATACGGTGGAACCGATCAAGATCTTGGTGCCTTGCACATAATGGATACCGCGGAGATCTTTTTCGGCAGTGGCGCGGATGATGACGTATACGTCATATTTGTCCTCGTGCTTGGAAACGGGAACGCTATATCCGTCTCCTGTGGCGTTTGGAACCGCGACCTTGCCGAAATAACGGGCTTTTTCTGCATTGTAACCGACAAGTTCACCGATGACCTCTCCTGTAACGGAATCCTTGACAACGGTGCCTCTTTCAAAAAGAGCAAGTGTGCTTTCATCTACGTCGGAGATGCGGACGGTGAAATCCATATTGCCTGTCAAACGGGAGTAGTTTTTGCTTTGCATATCGGTGATGACGAGATATGCTGCCGCGCCTATGATGGCGAGGATGATGAGAATGATGACGGCATCAATAATATTAAAGCGCGTCTTTTTCATTTCATGATTCATGATACGCTCATTTCCCGGCGGAATTTAAGAGATTTTTTTCGCCAAACGCCGCCGCCGACGGCGCTTGGGAAGACGCGATTTTGCATCAAGAGTAGGGGGTGGATTCCTCTTCTGTGGCTTTTGCCGTGCGAATGTGGGCAAGACCAAGTCCCAAGATCATCCAGAAGAGCAGGAAGATTCGGTAATTGTACCAAACGTAATCTGTGAGTCCTTGTATCAAGAAGGCAACGATCCCGGCAAGAATACCGAGGCATATCGTTTTGTTTGCCGGAGCGCAAGCATTTTTGCAGAAGGCAAGCGAGCATTGCGTGTAGAGGAAGAGGAAAATCAGAAAGGCGATCAAAGAGAAGATACCCGTTTCCACAACGATCTGTAAGAAGAGATTATGGGAATGCGGTGCCGCCTCGATGCCCGAAAGCGAATATCCCGGATAGATCATACGGAATGCGCCCTCTCCGATGCCGATGCCGTGCAGTCCGATCTCATCCAGCATACGGATGACACCGCGCCAAATGTTGAATCGGTAAGAGGCGGAGCTGTCGGAAATATTGGTGAAGCGGTTGAGAATGACGGTGTCCATTGCAAAATACAGACCGACACCGAGAAGCGGGATCGAAAGAATAGCTGTGGTCAAGAAATGCTTGCCCGAAACCGCAAAGAATACGATCAAGGATACGATAAAGCCAAGCCACGCGCCGCGAGACCATGTGAAAACAAGGCAGGCGCAGTTGATGACCGCGGCAAAAAAGTATGCAAAGCGTTCGTTTCGATGCTTGGTGCTGATCATCATGGCGAGAATGATCGGGAAGACCATAATGATATATTCGCCGAGTACGTTGGGGTTTTGGAAGGTGGAGACCACTCTGCCGTTGATATCGGAAAAGGTTTTCGTATCGAGCCAAGCGTTTGCCGTAAACGTGCCGAAGAAATTTTGATACAGTCCGATGAGCGATACGATCACGCTGGAGGTGATGATCGCATAGATGCAGCGGCGCACGAGAGCAGGGGAGCCGAGCGTGTTTTTTACGACGAAGTATGCCAGCATAAAGCACATGAATACACACATTTTTTCGAAGCTCGAGGAATCAACGGAATAGACGCCGCCGAAAAAGACGAATGCCATGAATGCGATCGCCGCATAGTCTGTGAGCTTGATGCGTAAGATTCGTCTGCCGCAAATCAGCTTGAGAATGAATGAGAGATAGATCGTGCCAAGCGTGAAAACGAGCTGCATGGTCGTCAAAAACGGAAGCACAAGAAAGATGAGGATAACCGCAGATTCGGGGGAATTCATCACGACGACGAATACGAGAAGAAAGACGAAGAACGCGGGGATGCGGATCGGCTCCACAAATATGGAGAGACCGCCAAGAAGCAGGCCGAATATCAAAGAAATATTGAAGCTGCGTCGGGGCTCAACCTTTGCGGCTTGCGAAATGTGATACATTTGAAACCCGAATACGTCAAACAGGATGAATCGTGCAGTACGGCTTTCGTAAAGAAGAGCGGAAACGCTTTTTTTTGCGAAGAACATGAAAATTCCGACAAACATGACCACAATGCCGACGATCAACGATTTATACGGGTTTTCCATTTCGACATGGAAGGTGTAAAGCTTCAGAAGCTGGATGACGACGACGCAAAAGCCGTAGGAAAAGCATATGAAGCCGAGATTGTTGACGTGCATCGTCAAAAAGCTATGAAAATGCTTGCGGAGTATCGATAAGAGAAAGCTTTGCTCGTATGTTTTGGCAACGAGATGCTTTGCCCGCTTGAAGGGATTTTCCTTGAAACGGCCGAAAAGCTCACGAAGCTTTGTCAAAAGAAAAGAGGAACGGAATCCGTCAGAAAGCTTTTGATAGCCTGTGAAAACAAATCCGAATATGCCCGAGAGCACGCTTGCATAGACCCAGGTGGAAAACCGCGTAAGCAGACTAACGGACAGGGAATTGGCAATAAAGCTTTTTTTGCCTCTTTTTTTCTTTTTATCCATCAGAGAGTGTCCTCCTTTCCGGATGTGAACTTAGAAAAAAATAGATTACGGAATAAAAATATCCATATTAAATATACCATAGAACCGAGGAGAAAAACAATAGCAATAATCACCAAATTTTGAAAAGTCCCCGATTTTTCCATGATTTTTTTCAAAAATATATGTGTTGCTGTCATGACAAAGGCAGAAATTGCTACACCAAAGAGCCATATTGCGTGTTTTGACAACTCACCTTGTCTTCTCTCTCGGAAGACTGTACGGCGCGCCAGAAGGAGCTGGATGCCTGCCGCGGCGGTAAGTCCGATAACGGCAGAAAGTGCGACCGTAAAAACGGAGAGCGCGTGAAGGAGCGCAAAGATGCCTGCCGAAAGAAATCCTGCAAGGATACCGCAGATCGCGCCTGCCATGGGATATTTCACCTTTCCGCAGGAATAGGCTATGCGAGACAGAAATTCGATGATACTATATGCGGGAAGCGCCAAGGAGAGCGTTCGAAGACTGGTGGCGGCGGCATCGGCAAGGCCCTTGGTGAAGCTGCCTCTGAAATACAGCACGTGGATGATCTCATCGGAAAGCAAAAAGACGAAGATGGCGATCGGCAACGTTACCGCAAGGGAAATGAAAAGCCCCATGCGTGCCGATGCGCCGAAGCCTTCCTCGTCTCCTCCTGCAAATTTGGCGGAAAGCTTAGGAAAAAGATAATTGCAAATGCCGTAGGTCATAAGTCCGCCCGCAATGGAAAATACGGAAAATGCATTTTCAAAAACGACAATGGCGGCACCCTGCAGAGCGCCTGCTTCGATCGTATTGCCGTCAATATATGAGGAAAAAGCGTTGGCGATGAGCGTTGTCATCGGTATGAGCCATGCGCCGAGCATGACGGGCGGTGTTCGCTTGCCTGCGAGTATCAAGTCTTCGTTTTGAATTTTTGCAGAGATCCTCGGCATCTGATGTGTGTGTAAGAGCGGAATCATCAAGGCGAAGAATTGTGCCGCCCAAGAGAGGAGATAGGCAATGGCAAGCCCCCAAACAGCTGTGGTCTTATCTTCGATCTTGCCGCAGAATAGCAGATATACGATGATGATCGTATTGGAAATAGCGCTGACGGAAGCAGGAAGAAGAAATTTTTCGTGAGATTGCAGGATGCCAATGAGCGTGTATGCCATGCCTGCGAAGATCATAGCAGGGAACATGATGCGCAGCAGTGCCACAGCGAGCGTCGCCGTTGCTTCGTCGAGATTCGGAGCGGCAAGCGAAATGATCGGGCGCGCAAGCAGGATGCCAAGGAGCGATATCATCGCTGTCAGCAGTCCCGTAAACGTGAAGAACGCGGAGGAAAAGCGCTTGGCACGCGGGGCATCTGCGGATAGATGACCGCGATAGATCGGCAAAAAGGAGCCAAGGATCGCGGTGGAAAACAGCATATCAAAAATAGCGAGCGGTATCTTGGATGCCGCAGAAAATGCAACGCCCTCCATACCGGCGGCGAAAATGCTTGCCAGCATCATTTGGCGCAGCATCCCCGTCGCTTTGGCACAGAGGGTGGCAAAGATCATGAGAAGAACGGTGAGGATGGCAGTTTTGTTTCCTTTTTTTGTCATGCTTCGTTCTCTCGCTTTCGTTTTTTGTGTAGAGGCGATTCACGAATCGCCCGTATTTATACCATAAGAGATTGCTTGAATTGACCTCGCCGTTTTTCCGTTCTTAGCGATGGGAAAAGCTGAGATAGGCGAGAAGTTGTCAGCGGCGACTCGCCGCTTTTACGCCAAAATTACTTCTTTTTCTTCGTTTTTGCGGTATTTTCCGCAATTTCTTTCATTTTGCGTTCATAGAGCTCGGGACGAACTGCCTTGGTTTTGGCGAGCGCCTGCTCCTCGCGCCATTTTTCGATGTTGGCGTGATGACCGCTGATGAGTACGTCGGGTACTTTTCTGCCGAGAAATTCATACGGGCGTGTATACTGCGGATATTCGAGCAGATTTTCATCTGTGAAGCTTTCCTTTTCGAAGCATTCCGCGTCAGCAAGAACGCCGGGGATCAGACGGGAAACGGCGTCCACGACGATACACGCGGGAATCTCACCGCCTGTCAACACATAGTCGCCGATGGAAAGCTCTTCGTCCACGATCTCATCGATGATGCGCTGGTCAACGCCCTCGTAATGACCGCAGAGAAAGATGATGTTGTCGTAATTTTCCGAAAGCTCACGCGCTTTTGCCTGTGTCAGCACGTTGCCTTGCGGAGACATATAGACAACGTGGCGGCGCGAAGCAGGGTTGTTTTCGGGATTGATGACGTCGAGATAGCAATCGTATATCGGCACGGGACTCATCAGCATCCCTTTGCCGCCGCCATAGGGCGTGTCATCCACATGGCGATGCTTGTTTTTGGAGTAGTCGCGTATATTATGAGAATAAATATCGATGATGCCCGCTTTTCTGGCTCTGCCGATGATGCTTTCCGAAAGAACGGTCTCCACAAGATCGGGAAAGAGCGTCATAATATCAAAGCGCATATCAAGCCTCCACAGCGTCGTCGTCAAAGAAGCCGCCGATGGGCGTCATATAGATGGCTTCGTCGTCGATATGATGGACAAATGCAGGGACGTTGGGCACCATGACGGTGTTTCCGCTTTCGGTCTTCACCACGTAAAGCTCCTGCAAGGCGGGTTGCGTTACCTCAAGAAGAGTACCGTAAAGCTTGCCTGTTTCGGCATCCTTAACGGGCATACCGATGAGATCGCAGATGAAATGCGCGCCCTCGGCAAGCGGAATATCCTCGCGCTTTGCGAGCAGGATCTTATTTTTGAGCTTGACGGCATCCTCCACGGTCTCAATCCCCGAAAGGGAAAGCACGACAAAGCCGCCGTTTATCATCTTGACATTCGAAACGTCGAAGGACGTACCGTTTTCAAGGTAGAGCTTTTTGATTTTTTTGAGTGTCTCGGGGGAGTCGCACCAAGGGTCGAGCTTAACGGCACCCCTGACGCCATGGGTATTGATGATCTTTGCGATCTCAAGATAGGCTTTCTTTTCCATATGCAATTCCTTACCTTATCATATATGTATAGTTTTGTCGTTTTGAACGAAAATAAACGGGAAATAACAAAAACCCCGCGAAGCGCAAAGCTCGCGGGGCAATGTTTGCTGTAATCAGCCAAATGTGTCGCTGCAATCAGCTCTTGAATTTGCGCTTTCTTGCTGCTTCAGATTTCTTTTTACGCTTAACACTCGGTTTTTCGTAGTGCTCTCTCTTCTTAACTTCGGCAATTACTCCGGAGCGAGCGCACTGTCTCTTGAATCTGCGAAGAGCGCTGTCAAGCGATTCGTTTTCTTTTACTCTAATTTCAGCCATTCAATATCCCTCCCTCCGCATGAAAAAAAGTGCAAAGAGAATAAAAATTTCTCGACGTTTATTATACACCTTTTTGATGCAGT
>JBGVLA010000039.1:0-9230 GCA_045124015.1 Eubacteriales bacterium
TTTATTGTAAGCGCACATCATCGTTTCGGGATCTGCATCCTTCACGATCATTTCAAATGGCTTCAGATAGATCTCGCGAATGGCGCACATATCGGCAATACTATCGCCCATAAAGCGGTAGTTCTCGCTGTTATTCAGCGCGAAATGCTTTACAGATACGCCGACGCCTTCGCCCTGAATTCCCTGAATCTCGGCAGTTCCCATTTTGCCTGCGAGTTAAGGATCTTCGGAAAAATACTCGAAGCATCTGCCGCCGAGTGGATTTCTCTTGATATTGACGGCGGGGCCGAGCACCACGTGAACGCCGTAATGATTCGCTTCCGTACCGATTGCTTTTCCCATCTGATATGTATTTTCGGGATTCCAACTTGAAGCAGTCGTTGCCGCCGTTGGAAAGCAAGTCGCAGGCTCACTTCCGGTCACTCCGTTATCTCCGCCTGCGCTTTGCACACGCAAGCCGTGAGGGCCGTCGCTCATTCTCACGCTTTGTATATTCAGTCTTGGCACGGGATTCGTATACATAAAATCCACGCCTGCCACAAGAGCGGCTTTTTCCTCGCGCGTCAGTTGTTTTATGATCGCATCTATATCCATAGAAACTCCTTTAACGTTCAAACTGCCGTGCCGACAAGTGTCTTTCGGCACGGCAGTCTTATTTTATCTTTGTACTCTGCCGCTGCCGTCGCCGCCTGCGAGCTTTTCAACTTCAGCAACGCTGACTCTGTTGTAATCGCCCTCAATGGAGTGCTTGAGTGCTGATGCCGCAACCGCAAACTCAATAGCAGACTGTGTATCCTTGCCTGAAAGCAGGGCGTATATAAGTCCGCCGCCGAAGCTGTCGCCACCGCCTACGCGGTCAACGATATGCAGATGATAGGACTTGGAGAAGCAGTAGTTCTCACCATCGTAGAGCATACCTGCCCAGTCGTTGTCGTTTGCGGAAATCGAAGAACGGAGCGTGATCGCAACCTTCTCGAATCCAAACTTGTCCGCAAGCTGCTTTGCTACCGACTTGTAGCCCTCGTGATTGAGCTTTCCGCCGTAAATATCAGTACCCTCAGCCTCAATACCGAATACATCCTTTGCGTCCTCCTCGTTGGAAATGCAAACGTCAACGTACTGGCAAAGCTTTGTCATAGCCTCTCTCGCCTCAGCTCTCGTCCAGAGCTTGCCGCGATAGTTGAGGTCACAAGATATCTTAACCCCTCTTGCCTTTGCCGCCTTACAAGCCTGAAGGCAGATCTCAACCATATTTCCACCAAGCGCGGGAGTGATTCCGGTAAAGTGGAACCAATCAGCGCCGTCAAAGATGCTGTCCCAATCGAAATCAGAGGGCTGTGCCTCGGCAATTGCGGAATGAGCGCGGTCGTAAATACATACGCTTCCTCTCTGAGACGCACCCTTTTCAAGGAAGTAAATACCTACCCTGTCACCGCCGCGAACGATCTCGTCGGTGTCAACTCCGAAGTAGCGGAGAGAATCAACAGCCGCCTGACCGATAGCGTGCTTGGGGAGCTTTGTTACGTAAGTGCTGTGCAGACCGTAGTTTGCAAGAGAGACCGCAACGTTAGCCTCACCGCCGCCGAAGGTTGCCTGCATCTGGTCGTTTTGAAAGAATCTATAATATCCGTTGGGAGCGAGTCTGAGCATCAGCTCGCCGAATGTAATAACTGTTTTCATTATTTGTCTGCCTCCATCTTTTCAAGTGCTTCCTTAACGAAGAAGCTGCCGCCGATAGCGGCGATCTTATCAAACGCCAAGAACTCGTCGATATTAGAACGGTCGACTCCGCCCGTGGGAATGAACTTCACCTGCGGGAACGGAGCGGAAAGAGCCTTGAGAGCCTTAAGTCCGCCGTACACGTTTGCCGGGAAGAATTTCACGGTGGTAATGCCGAATTCAAGAGCCGCCATAATTTCGGTAGGTGTTACGCAGCCGGGATAATAAGGAATATTTCTGTCCTTACAAATTTGTGCAACTGCAGGTGAAAAACCGGGAGATACGATAAATGTTGCGCCTGCTTTGAGTGCGGCTTCACACTGTTCGGCATTGATAACCGTTCCGGCGCCTATCTCCATATCGGGGTAATTCTTTGCGGCGTATTCGATAGCTTCTGCCGCACAAGCGGTACGGAAGGTTATCTCCGCGCACATGATACCGCTCTTTTTGAGGGCGGTAAGTATTTTGTCGGTCTCCGACATTTCTTTTATGACCACTACAGGTATATACTTTTGCATTATTCTACCATCCTTTTTGCGTTATAGTAACAAATGTTTTGGACAAGTGCGGCGGCACTTGCCTCGTCATATTCTCCTTTTTCCACGAGGTTGCCCACGTAGTCACAGAGAATACGACGGAAGAAATCAAAGCGGCAGTAGCTTGAAAAGCTACGGGAATCGGTCAGCATACCGAGATTGTTGCCAAGGCTCGAATACTCGGAAATAATTTTGAGATTACGGCGGATTCCCTCAACTGTATCGTTAAACCACCACGCGGCGCCCATCCTTACACCTCTGAAAGCGCCGCTGATACACGCCATCGATGCAAGATTTGCATCATTCAGCGTATAAAGGATCGTGTTCGGACGCTCTTCATCGCTGATCTGACTTAGAAATCCGACTACGTTCTGCACGGAAGGAGCTTCGCTGATAACGTCAAATCCGCTGTCGACTCCGCAGAGCGAGAACATTTTGGGGTTTACGTTTCTCGTAACTGCAAAATGAAGCTGAACGGTGATATTTCTCTTGGCGTATTCCTTGGAAAGCCAAACGAGAAGATATCCGCGCAAGGACTCTCTTTCTTCCGCGGAAAGCTCCGATTTTCTTGCGAAAAGTTCGCAAGCTTCATCGTAGGTCGCATAGCTATCGGGAAATCTGTCCATTCCGTGGTCTACCATACGGCAACCTCGGGACACGAAGAAATCAATTCTGTTTTCAAGAGCCGCGAGAAGATGATCAAGGCTCTTGATCTCAATGCCCGAAACCGAGCCGAGCTTTTCGATATAAGCATCCTCAAAGCCAAACAACTTATCGGGACGGAAGGTGGGCGTTACGTTGATATTACCGTATTTTTTGTGGTCGGCAAGGCTGTCCACAGGATCGTCGGTCGTGCCGATAAACTCGACCTTGAAGCTGTTGAGCATACTTTGAACGCTCATAGTTTTCAGCTTTTCGTTTGCCATCTCGTAGATGCGCTCGGCGGTATCCTTATTCAGAGGCATATCAATACCGAATATCTGCTTCAACTCAAGGTGTGTCCAATAATAAAGCGGATTTCCAATGAGGTTCGGAACTATCTCTGCGTATTTGATAAACTTGTCGTGGAAGTCGGCGTCACCCGTGATATAATACTCGTCAACACCGCACATACGCATAGCGCGCCATTTATAGTGGTCACCCGCAAGCCACAGCTCGCCGATATCAGAAAAATGCTCGTCGCTTGCAATTTTGGCTTGATCCAAATGGCAGTGGTAATCTATGATGGGCAAGTCCTTTACCTTTTCATAAAGAGCCTTTCCCGCGTTGTTATACAGTAAAAGATTTTCGTCAAAAAACATCTTTATACTCCCGAATATGCCGCAAATCCGCAGTCGATGGGAAGAACTACACCCGTAATTGCGGAAGCGGACTTGTCATCGCAGAGGAAGAGAGTGCCGCCGAGAAGCTCAGACGCGTCAACGAATCTGCCCATAGGAGTACCGTTCAGAATCTTTGCGCTTCTTGCGGTGGGGGTGCCGTCCTCGTTGAAGAGAAGCTTGTAGTTTTGAGCCGAAACGAGGAATCCGGGAGCGATAGCGTTGCAACGGATGCCGGTGCCCGCAAAGTGGGTAGCCAACCACTGAGTGAAGTTGGAGATACCTGCCTTAGCCGCAGAGTATGCGGGGATCTTGGTAAGAGGGGTGTAAGCGTTCATCGAGGAAACGTTGAGGATGCATCCGCCCTTCTTTGCCACCATATCCTTTGCAAAGGTCTGGGTGGGAAGAAGAGTTCCCTGGAAGTTGAGCTTAAACACGAAATCCACGCCGTCTGCCTGAAGATCAAAGAAGGACTTGCCGCCCTCCTTTGCCTCGTGCTGATACTCGTTGTCGGTGGTAGCGCGGGGATTATTTCCGCCTGCGCCGTTTACGAGAATATCGCACTCGCCAAGGTCAGCGACGACTGCCTTATGTACCTCTTCAAGAGCCTCGGGGTCAAGCACGTTTGCCTTGTATCCCTCGCATATAAATCCCTCTGACTTGAGCTCGTCCGCAAGCTTTTTAACCGCTTCTTCGTTGAGGTCAAGAGCCGCTACCTTAGCACCCGACTGAGCGAAAGCTCTTGCCATTGCGCCACAGATGAGTCCGCCCGCGCCCGTAACGACAACTACCTTGCCGCTGTAATCTATGTTGATAGGAAGCTGTATCATAATCAAATCTCCTTATTTCTTATCGAATTTTTCAAGGCTGTCCCAAACGCCCAGCATATACATAATGCCGAGGGCGCGGTCGTAAAGCCCGTAGCCGGGACGAACGTTTCCGGGACCTTCATCCCACAGGTGTCTGCCGTGATCGGGACGGATATATCCCTCATATCCGCAATCGTGATATGCCTTAAGTATCTCAAGAATACCCGTATCTCCGTCGCAATCTCTGTGGCTCGCCTCGGAGAAATCTCCATTTTCAAAGTGCTTTACGTTTCTGATGTGGGCGAAAGCAATTCTGTCGCAATGCTTACGAACGATATCCGCTACGTTGTTATTCGGGTCTGCGTTAAGGCTGCCCGAGCAAAGTGTCAGACAGTTGTATTCATCGTCGACCATCTTCAAGAAACGGTCGATGTTAGGCTCGTTGATGAGCAGTCTGGGCAGTCCGAAGATATCCCACGGCGGATCGTCCATATGTATTGCCATCTTGATGTCGCACTCGCGGCAGGTGGGCATAATAGCTTCAAGGAAGTATTTGAGATTTCCCCAAAGCCTTTCGTGGTCAACGCCCTCATACGCTTTGAATAATTCGTCAAGCTTTGCCATTCTCTCAGGCTCCCAGCCGGGAAATGACATGTTGTACTTTTCGGTAAAGTCGAGAATATACTTCGCCATCGCGTTGTAATCGTCCTGAATCATATTCTTCTCGTAAAACAGCGCAGTAGAACCGTCGCCTACGGGGTGGAACAGATTGGAACGAGTCCAGTCGAATATGGGCATAAAGTTGTAGCAGATAACCTTTACACCAAACTTTGAAAGATTTCTGATAGTGGTCTTGTAGTTTTCAATGTATCCGTCGCGTGTGGGAAGACCGATCTTTATGTCGTCGTGTACGTTCACAGACTCCACGACGTCCATATTGAAGCCGTATTCATCAAGCTGACGCTTGACCTCGGCAATTTCATCACATTCCCAAACCTCACCGGGCATTTTGTGGTGAAGTGCCCAAACGATACCGTCAACTCCGGGAATCTGTTTAATATCCGATAATTTGATACGGTCGTTTCCTTCGCCGTACCAACGGAACGTCATTTTCATTGGCATATCACTTCTTCTCCTTTGGCTTTTTCATACGGTTGAGCTTGGCGTTGATCTTCAGCAGCTCTTCCTTGGTAAAGTAAACGTTACGCATACCAAGCATACCCGTGAAGCGAAGAACGGTAAAGTTTCCAATCATATTCATCACGCCGCTTCCCATTTCGGGATTCTTGGTTTTTTTCTTTTTCTTCTTTTTGTCTTTATCGGCTGATTTTGACTTGCCGCCGCTCATTTTCTTTGCCATGGTAAGGAAAAGCCCCATCATCCATAGCTTGCCGCGTAAGGTCTTTGTAATATCTCCGATCTTATCGTTAAGTGAAAATCTGCCTTCCACCTCGGTGATATCGAACCAGTTCAGCACCGCTCCCTGCTCACGCAGAATATAATCGGGATTCATCTTGTCAACCTTGCAAATACGGCTTTCATCTCTGCATTCACCTGCAACCGCAACAAGCTCGGTTTCTCCAATGTTTTGAACCTCGAAATAGAAGAAGTGATCCTCGGCGCTCTTTTTGCCGATGCTCTCGCCGTTCACGAACAACTCAACCTCGGGAAGGTTTGAGTACACGGTTACTTTAGTAACTTCCTCTACTCTGTCAACGTAACGCTTACCGCAGATATGCACGAAGGGATCAACGTCGGGAGAGACGAGCCATGCCTTGTACGCGTAGAACGCATCCTTTTTGTACTTACGGTCGATGGTGATAAGACCCTTATGATTCTGACCGTTCTCACCGCCCTCGGCTCTTGCATCCGCGCCGAAGTCAAACATATTCCAAACGTGAGTGGACCAGATATATTTTCTCGTAAAGAGCTGACGGATGAGAGATTCGTGGTAGATCGCCTGATATTCTTCGGTGTAATCTCCGCTTTCGGGATTCGAGTTATGCCAATTAAGCGCTTCGCAGCCGTATTCCGAACAACCAATGGGCTTGTTCGGATATTTTTCGTGGAACTTATCGTACCAAGTTCCATACTCGTCAAGGCTTCCGCCGTACCAACCGAAATAATGGTTGTAGGATACCACGTCGGAGATGTGAACGTACTTTTCATCAATATCGCACATGGAGATACAAGCTACCGTTGTGGGACGGGTCTTGTCCATCTCGTGAACAAGGTCGTTGAGCTTGTGATGGTTGGCGATCAGATCGGGATCTTTCGCGCCGTCCATCGTGATCTCGTTAGAAAGTCCCCAAACACAGATTGAAGGGTGATTGTAGTTCTGCACGATCAGCTCACGCATCTGGAGCATTGTGTTTTCATTTCCGCCGCTCATATGACGGGAAATATAAGGAATTTCTGCCCAGATCACCATACCGCGCTCGTCGCAAAGATCGTAAAAATACTGATCGTGCTGATAGTGCGCAAGACGGATGGTATTTGCGCCGACCTCACAAATGAGATCCATATCCTCAAGGTGATGCTCGGGAAGAAGCGCATTGCCGATCTGCCATCTGTCCTGATGACGGCTGACACCGTGGAGCGGATATTCCTTTCCGTTGAGAATAAAACCGTTCTCAGCATCAATACGGAAGGTACGGCAGCCGAAACGCGAGGATATCTGATCGATTTTCTCGCCCCCGCGAATGATCGCTACCTCTGCCGTGTAGAGATAAGGATCGATTCTACCGTTCCAAAGGTGTACGTTTTCGATCGTCAGACACGCGCTTGTGTTTGCACTCTGACACTGTGCGACTGCATTTCCGTCTGCATCAAAAATGCAAAAAGATATCTCGTCGCCCTTTTCCATATCGTTTACGTAGGTGTCAATTTTTATATTCGCCGCAGTTTCAGCGATCTCGGGTGTAATAACGAGTCCCTTGCCGCCGAAATATTCAAGATCAAAATGCGTTTCCTCTACACAAACGATGTTTACGTCACGGTAAATACCGCCGTAGAAAGTGAAATCCGCCACCTGCGGATAAACTTCCTCGTTGGGAGCGTTATCTACCAAGATACAAAGCGTATTCTCCGTGCGGAGATAACCCGTAATATTCACACGCCAAGTGGAATATCCACCGTCGTGATGCGCAAGACGCTTGCCGTTCATATACACGTCGGCAGAGGAATTCGCACCGTTTATCTCAAGATAGTATTTTTTTGCTTTCGGGAGCAAGTCGGAGCGGAACACCTTTCTGTAAAGGCAAGTGCCACGGAAATAGTCGTTTCCACCGTCCTGACCGTCGGTCGCATTCCAAGTATGAGGAATCGTGATGGATTCTCCTACCTCTGCGGCGTTGATCTCGGATACTCCTTTGAGAAACTCCCAATTATCGTTAAATTTCAATATCTGTCGCATAATGTTTTCTCCTTATGAAAATAGGGAGTGTCCTGCACGGACACTCCCTTGCTTTGACGAATTAAGCGTCAGTGTTTTCTGTGTTCTTTCTTGCCTTGAGAGTTTCCACGTTCTCAAGAACCTTTTTCTTGTCAAGCGTATATACGAATGCGAGAACTACGCCGACGATGATATAGAGTACTGCGGGAACGAGAGTAGCGATATTGTAAATACCGTTATTAACTGCCTCTGTCTGCTTTGCCGCGCCCTCAACGTAGCCGATAAGTGCAAGCGACCAAGCACCCATTGCGGATGCGATTGCCTGTCCGATCTTTCTCGAGAAGGAGCAGACTGCATAGATCGTACCGTCCTCACGAACACCGGTCTTTACCTCGTGATCGTCAATGATATCGCTGATGAATGCCCAAATGATGAGGTTGAACAGACCAAATCCGAGAGAACCGAGAATACTGAGAACTACGTAGAGCCACATATTGCTCGTGTGGAGGAAGAACAGAAGCGCATAGGAAACAGAACCCATAATAGCCGCAACGATACCAACCTCTTTTTTACCGAACTTTCTCGAAAGCGGAACAGCTGCAGGAGCGAGCGCGAGCGCGGGAACAAAGCCTGCCGCATTGATGATGGTAAGACCCATCGTGTTGTTGAAATAGTCCTTGAATATGTAGTTGTTGATGGTCTGATTGAGCATCTGTGCGCCAAGGAAGGAGATGTAAACGATAACGATACCGATCAGCGCACGGTTGGAAAAGAGCGCCTTAACGGTCTGACCGAAGGTTACGCTTTCCTTCTTGGAATCGTCAACGGGGATACGCTCGGTACACATCTTGTAACAAATCAGATAGCAGCCTGCAGATGCAATTGCAAGGATCAGAGCAACGATGGGGAACGCGCCTGCATTAGCGACCTTTGTTCCATCATCAAGCGTGGTATAAAGGAACATAGGCATAACAACGCCAACGAGAACCTGAGGAATGAGAGAGCCAACACCGCGGAATGTGGAAAGCGCTGCACGGTCATCTGCTTCCGCACTCATAACGGATGCCATAGATCCGTAAGGAATGTTGATGGCGGTATAGCATACGCTACCCCAAAGCAGATAGGTTACGAACATATAAACAACGCGCACCCACATATCTGTGTTAACTACTGCCGTCTGATACATCAAAAAGCTTGCAAGCGCTACGGGGCCGCACATACGAACGAGCCAAGGCTTGAACTTGCCACCCTTGCCTGCCTTTACCTTGTCGGCAATTCTGCCCATCGCCGTGTCGGTGAAGGCATCGATAACACGTGCAATAAGGAACATCGCACCTACAAGAGCCGCATTGATATGCAGAACGTCCGTGTAGAATACGGTAAGGAACATACTTGCCATAATGAATGTTAAGTCATTGGCTACGTTTCCGAACATATAGCCAACCTTGTCCTT
>JBGVLA010000040.1:0-2000 GCA_045124015.1 Eubacteriales bacterium
TGATAGGTGGAAACGGTCATTGCCTTGATGGGAGAGATCTGATTGAGTGCGTTTACCGCAACGAGAGAAACGATGGTGGAGCAGTTGGGGTTGGAGATGATGCCGTTATGCTTTTTGACATCCTCAGGGTTGATTTCGGGGATAACGAGCGGAACGTCATCGCGGAGACGGAATGCGCTGGAGTTATCAACGAAAACCGCGCCTGCGGCAACGATATGAGGTGCCATTTCCTTTGCGAGCTTGTTGGGGGAAGCACCGAGAACGATATCAACGCCCTTGAAGGAATCGGGAGTTGCTTCGATGACGGTAACGTCTTCGCCGCGGAAGGGAATGGTCGTGCCTGCGCTTCTTGCGCTTGCGAGAGGGATGAGCTTGCCAACGGGGAAGTTTCTTTCCTCAAGAATGGAGATCATTTCGCGTCCGACAGCGCCTGTTGCGCCGAGGACAGCAACGGTGTAAGTTTTCATGGTGTAGCCTCTTTTCAAAAAAATAAGTATGTCATGGGTTATGAGGGCGGAGCTTATATCCGCCCGTGCGATCTGCAGAAACGATTAAAGCAGATCCGCTTTGCAAAGACCGTCGTAAAGTGCACGGATGGCTTTGGCATGGTTTGCGCCGTCGATACCGACGATGATATTAAGCTCGTCGGGAGACTGGGTGATCATCTTGACGTTGATCTTGTTTTCGCAGAAAATATTGAAGATCGCGGCACAAATACCGTAATGACCGACCATGTTACGGCCGACAACGGCAATGAGAGAGATGTCGCGTTCGATAGTAACGGTCGCGCCGAGCGTATTTTCGATTTCCGAAATGATGGTATGCGTGTGCTTGGCGACCTGTTCTTCAGAAACGGTGATGCCGAACATATCCATACCTGTCGGGGTATGCTCGATGCTGATGTTGAAGCGCTCGAAAATGGAAAGAACTTTTCTGTAGAAGCCGACCTCGCCCGACATATGCTTTTTGCGAACGATAAAGGACATATAACCCTTCTTGCCTGCGATACCCGTGATGGGCGATCCGTCGCCTGCATCCTGTGTGATGATGGTGCCGGGGTGATCGGGCTCGTTGGTGTTGAGCAGGTTGATGGCGATGCCGCATTCCTGAACGGGAAGGATACTGTCTTCATGAAGCACGCTTGCGCCCATATAGGAAAGCTCGCGGAGCTCTTCGTATGTGATGCGGGAGATCGCCTTCGGGTTTTCCGCAAGACGGGGGTCTGCGGAGCGGATGCCTGAAATATCCGTCCAGTTTTCATAAATGGAAGCACCGAGGAAACGGGCAAGATAGGAGCCTGTGATATCGGAACCGCCGCGGGAGAAGAGGTTGATGTCTCCGTTGGGGTATGCGCCGTAGAAGCCGGGGATGACGATGCTGCCGTATTTTTCATATGCGGCGCGAACACGCTTTTCGCTTTCGATAAGGTCGAGTGTACCGTCATAGGAGAAGCACATTACGTCAGCGGCATCCACGAAAGTGAAGCCGAGATAATCGCTCATGAGGCGCGCGCAGAAGTATTCGCCGCGGCTGACAAGGCAATTCTGATCGATATCCTTGCCAAAGGTATCGCTGAACGCTTTGAGCTCTGCTTCGATATCGATGGAAAGATTCAAGGATTCCTTGATCTCCTTATAGCGTTCCACAACGGCATTCCAAAGTCTGTCGTCGGGTACGCCGTATTTTAAGTGGCTGCCGAGCGTGTAAAGATAGTCGGTAACCTTGGTATCGCCCGAAAAGCGTTTGCCGGGGGCGGAAACGACGACAACGCGGCGCGCGGGGTTGGCGTCGATGATGGATTTTACTTTCTTGAATTGTGTGGAGTCCGCAACGGAACTGCCACCGAATTTGGTAACGATCATGGTTTTTGTTTCTCTCCGTAATTTTTTGTCTAAAACTTATATTAAATATCGCAGGCAACGAGTTCTTAAAAACGCTCGCGGCGAAGGGCTATGGTGACCTTTCAATCCTTCAAAAGAACGACGGGGGGACGGGTGATG
>JBGVLA010000041.1:0-5112 GCA_045124015.1 Eubacteriales bacterium
TATCAAGAGAAATCCTCTCGGCGGCAGATGCTTCGAGTATTTTTCCGAAGATCCTTATCTCGCAGGCAAAATGGGAACTGCCGAGATTCAGGGAATTCAGGGCGAAGGCGTCGGCGTATCTGTAAAGCATTTCGCGCTGAACAACAGCGAGAACTACCGCTTTATGGGCGATAGTATTGCCGATATGCGCGCCATTCGGGAGATCTATCTGAAGCCATTTGAAATGATCGTGAAGGATGCAGATCCCGAAACGATGATGTGCGCTTACAATAAAATCAACGGTGAATACTGCGGAGAAAACAAGTGGTTGCTTACCGACGTTCTTCGCGGAGAATGGGGCTTTCAGGGACTGGTGATGACCGACTGGGGCGCAACCCATGACCGTCTCAAAATGCTCCGTGCGGGACTTGACCTTGAAATGCCCGGAGATACGGCTATCTGCCGCAGGTGGATCATGGACGGACTTGAAAGCGGCGAGCTGAATGAAAGCGTGCTTGACGAGGCTGTAAAAAACGTGCTGACACTTGTCGCAAGGCACGAAAATCAAAAAACTGAAGCTGCCGATTTTGGGGTGCATCATGAGCTTGCTAAAAAGATTGCTATGGATAGTGCGGTGCTGCTCAAAAATGACGGAATGTTACCGCTGGAACAGTCGCAGACATATTTCGTTTGCGGCGAGTTGTTTGAAAAGATGCGCTATCAGGGCTCGGGAAGCTCGATGATCAATCCCACGTACCTCTCCACGCCCAAGACCGCCTTTGATGAAAGCGGAGTGAAATATGCCTATGCCAAGGGATACCGTGAGAACGAGATAGAGACGGACGCCTCTTTGGTGGAAGAAGCAGTCAAAGCGTGCAAAGGCTACGAGCAGGTGCTTGTGTTTGCGGGACTTACCGATTACGTGGAGAGCGAGGGGGCGGACAGAGATAATATGTGTCTGCCCGAAAATCAGCTTGATTTGATCGATGCTTTGATCAAGGCAGGTAAGCGCATTACCGTGGTCTTATTTGGCGGATCTCCCATGGAACTGCCATTTGCGGACGAGGTTGATGCGATTCTGAATATGGTTCTCCCCGGACAAAACGGCGGAGAAGCCACCTTCTCGCTTCTGTTCGGAGAGAGCTCTCCCTGTGGCAGACTTGCCGAAACGTGGCCTCTTGAATATGCAGACGTTCCGTTTGGTGACACCTTTGGGAAATCACAGAACGAGGTGTATAAGGAAAGCATTTTCGTCGGTTATCGCTATTACACCACTGCCGGTAAAAAGGTGCGCTATCCATTCGGCTACGGACTTTCCTACACTTCCTTTGCCTACGAAAATATGACGGTTGAGGAAAACGAAGCCGAGTTCCGTATTGGTTGCGACATTACCAACATCGGAAATTACGACGGTGCAGAGGTCGTTCAGCTGTACTCCTCCAAGGACGAATCCTGTGTATTTCGTCCCATCAGAGAACTCAAGGGATTTTCAAAAGTCTATTTGAAGGCGGGCGAATGCAAGCATGTCCAAATTACCGTTAACAAGGAGGATTTGCGATATTGGAATACAAAAGAAGATCGCTATGTTCTCGAACACGGTGAATACCGTTTTGAGCTATGCTCCGATTGCGAAACGGTCAAGCTTTCAAAGACTGTCGAAATCAAGGGCGAAGTAACAGACTGCCCCTATTCGAGCGACGTTTTGAAGATCTACCGAAACACCGAGGTTGACAAGATTACCGACTGTGTTTTTGAGCAGATGTCGGGGGTCAAAATCCCTGCAATACCCCCTAAAAAGCCCATCCGTTTGGAGAGCCGATTCAGCGATATGAAGGCAACCTTTATGGGTAAAATCCTCTATGCCGCCGTACTTTCGGTTGCAAAGTCCGATATGAGAAAAGCCAAGAAAATGCCCGAGGGTGTAGAGAGGGATAATAAGATCAAAGGGGCAATATTCCTGCGCAGAATACTTGACTCCAACTCGATCATTACGATGTCTATGTCTGCGGGGTCAAGTTGTCCTTACAATATGGCAGAGATGTTTGTGAATCTTGCAAACGGTAAAATTATAAAAGGCCTTGGAAATTTGTGCAACGGAATCAAGGCTCCGCCACTTCCCAATGATAAGGAGAAAAAACATGGCAAATAAATTACTTGAAAAGAAAATATTTAATTCAAGGGTTAAATCGGATAATGTAAAGGCGGGCGAGAAATGGCTGGGTTATCTGATCGGCCCCGCAGGAGCATTGCTTCTGAATGCAGTCCTCGCTACATATTTGAACGTCTATTATACAGACGTTCTGAACTTGACCCATATCTGGGGCGGTATATTCCTCACTGTATTCCCAATCGTATCCAAGGTTATTGATGCGATAACCAATATCGTATTCGGTTATGTGATCGACCGCACCAAAACCAAGCAGGGCAAGGCACGCCCGTGGTTGCTTCTCTCCGCTCCCTTGGTCGCGCTTTCGGGTGTATTGCTCTTTACCGTTCCGCAGGCAAGCGAGGGTGTGCAGGTCGTATGGGTCATGCTTTCCTATAATCTGTTCTACTCCTTCGCGTACACCATTTTCAATATGAGCCACAATCTGATGGTTCCTCTGTCAACGAGAAACACAACAGAGAGAGGAAGCCTTTCGGTATTCAATCAGATCTCCACGATCATGATGAGCGGTATTCTTGTGGCGTTGATCTTCCCGATGGTCATTATGCCCATGCTCGGTGTCGATAAGGCAAAATGGATCGCGGTGATGGGTATTCTTTCTATTATAACGCTTCCGCTGATCCTTTTGGAATATTACTTCACCAAGGAGAGAGTTACCGAGGAAACGCAGGATACGGAAGAAAAGAAGATCTCGTTCAAAACGCAGCTGAAGCTCGTGTTCACCGATAAGTATCTGCTGATCGTATTTGCATATTTCTTTATTTACACGTTTGGCGTGAGTATGAAAAATCTCGGTCTTGTGTATTATTGCAACTACGTGCTGGGTACATATAACGACGGTATTACGCAGATGCTGGTATCGGTCATCGGCGGTGTTCCCATGGGCATCGGTATCTTTGCCGTGTGGCCGCTTGCAAAAAAGTTCGGCAAGAGAAACGTGACCATGTGGGGCTTTGTGCTGTATGCTATCGGCAGCCTTATCTGCTGGCTCGTTCCCACAAATCTTGTGGTCGTTCTGATCGGTCAGTTTATCAAGAACATCGGTGGACTTCCTTGCGCGTACGTATTCATGGCGCTCTTTGCCGATACGCTTGACCATCTTGAATGGAAAAGCGGTATCCGTTGCGACGGCGTAGCCATGTCCATCTATAACGTGATTGCAGTAGCCCTTGTCGGTATCGTGACAGGTATTTTCAATGGACTTCTCAGCAGTGCGGGATATATTGCACCGTCCCTCGATGCAGCAGGAAATACCGTTGCGGCAACTCAGCCCGAGGCGGTGCTGAATACCATCACGTTCTCCTTCGTAGGACTTGAAGTATTTACCGGCATCGTGCTTGCCGTTCTTCTTGTTTTCTTCTCGGTCGAAAAGACGATCGGCAGAAAGCAGGCGATCATCAAGTCTCGCCGCGGCGAAGATGTGGCGGAAGAATTCGCTCCTCTTTCGGACAAGGAAGCGGCTGCTTGGGAAAGAGAAAAAACAGAGGGCGAAAAGTATTACGAAAAGATTCAAAAAGAGCTTGGCGGTAACTGATATGAAGGCAATACGATTAAAGACCGAATTTCTCACAAACCCTATCGGCGTGGATTTTCAAAAGCCGCTTCTGACCTGGAATTGCGAGAGCGGAATCAAGCAAACAGCCTATCGAATCGTTGCCTCGGCTGACGGAGTAGTTACTTGGGATAGCGGAAAGGTGCAGAGTGATGCTATGCGTGCGACCTATCCTCAAGCACTCATGTCCCGGCAGAGAATTGAGTGGAGCATCACCCTGTGGGATGAAAATGACGTTTCTGGGGAAGCCGCAGACGCATTCTTTGAAATGGGGCTGTTAGAGAAAAACGACTGGTCTGCAAGGTGGATCAGCGGCAATTATAGCGTGAATCCATTAAAACGGTATCCCGTAGATTGCTTTCAAAAGGAATTTGACACGTCAGACGTGAAAAAAGCCCGTATGTACGTCAGCGCTTGCGGACTCTATGAGCTTGTGCTGAACGGTGAAAGAGTGGGAAATTTCGTTCTCGCGCCCGGACATACGGATTACAGAAAGAGAGTGCAGTGTCAGACTTATGACGTTACCGTACTTTTGAAAAACGGTGAAAACGTTATTACGGTAGAGCTTGCCGACGGTTGGTATCGCGGCTCTTGCGGTGCTTGGGGACTCAAAAATCAATACGGAAAACAGACGAAGCTGATTGTGCAGCTTGAGATCGAAAAGGCAGATGGCACAAGGCAGACGGTCGTCAGCGACGGCTCGTGGAGCTGGTCGAATGACGGCGCTATCCGCATGGCAGACAACCAAGACGGCGAGATCGTGGATGCAAGGCTGACTCCAAGCTTTTCGGGTAAAGCAAGAATTATGAGACATAATACATGTCCCACCTCATCCAATAACGTTCCCGTAACTGAGCACGAGACTTTCAAGCCTACTGTAATCACCACGCCGAGCGGCAAAAAGGTGCTGGATTTCGGGCAGAATATCGCAGGGTATATTCGGTTCTCCATAACCGCAAAAGAGGGACAGATCTTGAAGCTTCGCTTCGGGGAGACCTTCGATAAGGACGGAGAATTTACCCAAAAGAATATTCAATGCGCCACAAAAAAACGGCAGACTCCCTTGCAGGAGATCGTTTATAGCGCCAAGGAAGGTCAGAACGATTATAAGACCAAGTTTGCCATATTTGGCTTCCAATATGCGCTGATCGAAACCGAAATCGAGTGGAATCCCGAGGATTTCACAGCAATCGCAGTCTATTCCGATATGGAAGAAACGCTCAGCTTCGATTGCTCTCATCCGCTCATCAATAAGTTTGTAGAAAACACTCGATGGTCTGCCAAGAACAACCACGCGGATGTTCCCACGGATTGTCCGACGCGTGAACGCCACGGCTGGACGGGAGATGCCCAGATATTCTGCGACACCGCTGCATATTTCTTCGATTATACCTCATTTGCGAGAAAGTATCTT